>NZ_JAQVGQ010000244.1 GCF_028696615.1 Immundisolibacter sp.
ACAACGGCCTGCTGCGCCTCGACGAAGGCGACCAGGTGATGCAGGTGTTCGCGCGCAACCTCGGCGTGCGGGTGATCCGCGTCGATGCCGAGGCGCGGTTTCTCGATGCCCTCAAGGGCGTCGCCGACCCCGAGGCCAAGCGCAAGATCATCGGCCGGTTGTTCATCGAAGTGTTCGACGAACAAGCGGCGAAGATCAAAGACGTCGCCTTCCTCGCCCAGGGCACCATCTACCCGGACGTGATCGAGTCCGCCGGCAGCAAGACCGGCAAGGCGCACGTCATCAAAAGCCACCACAACGTCGGCGGCCTGCCCGAGCACATGACGCTCAAACTGGTCGAGCCGCTGCGCGAGCTGTTCAAGGACGAGGTGCGCGCCATCGGCCTCGAGCTGGGTCTGCCGGCCGAAATGGTGCAACGCCACCCCTTCCCCGGGCCGGGCCTTGGCGTGCGCATCCTGGGTGAGGTCACCAAGGCCGCCGCCGACACATTGCGTCTGGCCGACCACATCTTCATCGAAGAACTGCGCCGCGCCGGCTGGTACGACAAGACCAGCCAGGCGTTCGCCGTTTATCTGCCGGTGAAGAGCGTCGGCGTCACCGGCGACGGCCGCCGCTACGAGCCGGTCGTCGCGCTGCGCGCCGTCGAAACCGTCGACTTCATGACCGCCCGCTGGGCGCACCTGCCCTACGAACTGCTGGATGTGTGCTCGCGCCGCATCATCAACGAAGTGCCGGGCCTGTCGCGCGTGGTGTACGACGTCTGCGGCAAGCCGCCGGCGACCATCGAGTGGGAGTGAGCAGGCCGCCACGTCTCGTTTGAGGGATAGTGACGCGCTGATTTATGCAGCGTTTCCCGTCCGGGGCAGGATGGCGCGGGGTATGAATAAAGGGCGTAACTCCTTGATTCACGCGGCGTCACTCGGGATGGTAGTGCGCGACGGCTAGCTAAAAAAACGCCATGGACGGAATTTTTCAGCATTAACAGCGCGCCGAGGCACGGGCCTCAGGGCGTCGTGTCGTCCAGCGCCGGCACCGGCCGCGGGCGGCGCTGCTCGTCCACGGCCACGAAGGTGGCGGTGGCTTCGGTTACCTTGACCACCTCGCCGGGGTTGGCGGCGCGCTCGGCGTAGGCTTCCAGATGCAGCGTGAGCGAGGTACGGCCGACGCGTACGACGCGGCCGTAGCAGCTCACGAGGTCGCCCACGAACACCGGCTGGTGGAACTCGAAGGCGTTCATGGCCACGGTGACCACCCGGCCGCGGGCGCGGCGGCTGGCGACGATGCCGCCGGCCAGGTCGATCTGGGACATGAGCCAGCCGCCGAAGATGTCGCCGGCGGGGTTGGTGTCGGCTGGCATGGCCAGCACCCGGATGGCCGGCTCGGTGCCGGCAAGCACGGGATCCATGATGTCGATGCCCCTTGAAACGGTGCCTGTGCGCCCCATGTAGTGCACCAAGGCGCCCGCGGTGGTCACGAGCCGGGCAAGATGGCGCTCCCTAGGGGACTCGAACCCCTGTTTTCGCCGTGAGAGGGCGACGTCCTGGGCCACTAGACGAAGGGAGCCGGTGGCATCAAAGTCAAGCTGCTACTATAACCCACATCGCGTCCTGATGTGACAGGCGGGCATCGCGCCCACCCCGGGACGCTTCCCGACACGAGACCTATGCCGGAATTCCCCCTCGGTCCACCACGCATCCTGCCTCGCAGTGAACATTCCATTTCCCGCGCGCACATCAGCAAAAATGCGCTGAACGTGCTGTACGGCTTGCACAAGGCGGGCTTCGAGGCCTGCCTGGTCGGCGGCGGTGTGCGCGATCTACTGCTCGGCGCCACGCCCAAGGATTTCGATGTCGCCACCAACGCCCTGCCCGAGCAGGTGCGCGCGACGTTTCGCAACAGCCGCCTGATCGGGCGGCGCTTTCGGCTGGCGCACGTGCACTTCGGGCCGGAGATCATCGAGGTGGCCACTTACCGCGCCTCGCACGACAAGGCCGAGGACGAGGACGAGGCCCGCCTGGACGGCGACCGCATCCTGCGCGACAACGTGTACGGCACGCGCGAGGAGGACGTGGTCCGGCGCGACTTCACGGTGAACGCCCTCTACTACCGCATCGAGGATTTCTCGCTCATCGACCACGTCGGGGCGCTCGAGGACATCGAGCGGCGCCGCCTGCGCACCATCGGCGATGCCGAGCAGCGTTACCGCGAGGACCCCGTGCGCATGCTGCGCGCGGTGCGCCTGGCGGCGAAGCTCGGTTTGAGCATCGAAGCGGCCACCGAAGCGCCGCTGTTCGAGCTCGGTTACCTGCTCGAAACAGTGCCGCAGGCGCGGCTGTTCGACGAGGCGGTCAAGCTTCTGCTGGCCGGTCACGGCGTGCGCAGCTACGAGTTGCTGCATCGCTACCGTTTGCTCGATTACCTGTTTCCGGTCGAGTCGGCGGCGCTCGAGCCCGAGCGCGACCGCCTGATCCGGGAGGCCTTGGCCAACACCGATCAGCGCGTGGCGGCCGGGCTGCCGGTGACGCCGGCGTTCCTGATCGCGGTGTTGCTGTGGGAGCCGCTGCAGGCGGCCATGGCGCACCAGCTGGTGCGCGGCGTGTCCGAGCACGAAGCACTGCTCAAGGCGCAGGACGAAGTCATCCGCGCGCAGAACGATCTGCTGGCGGTGCCCAAGCGTTTCACGCTGCCGGCGGCCGAGATCTGGGCCTTGCAGGGCCGTTTGCAGCGTCGGCGCCAGCCGGGGCGGCTGCTGGGTCACCCGCGGTTCCGGGCGGCGTTCGATTTTCTCGTTCTGCGCGCGCAGCAGGACGCCGACCTGCGCGCAGATGTCGAGTTCTGGGCGGCGCGCATGGGCGGCGGTGAAGCGCCGACCGTCACGGCGGAGCAGGACGCGGTGTCGGGCGAGCTGGCGCCGCGCCGCCGGCGCCGGCGGCGCGGGCGCCGGCGTGCGGCTGCCCAGGACGCCTCGCCGGTCGTTGCCGACGCATGAGGCAGGTCGCCTTCATCGGGCTGGGTTCCAATCTCGACGATCCGGTGGCGCAGATCGAGCGCGCGCTGCGCGCCATCGCGCAACTGCCGCACACTCGGCTGGTGCGCCGTTCCAGTCTGTACCTGAGCCGCCCCATGGGCCCGGCCGACCAGCCCGATTATGTCAACGCCGTGGCGCAGGTGCACACCGCCCTGGCGGCGCCGCTGCTGCTGACCGAGCTGCTGGCCATCGAGCGTCGGCAGGGTCGCCAGCGCCGTGCCGGCCAGCGCAACGCGCCGCGCACGTTGGACCTCGACCTGCTGCTGTACGCCCAGCTGACGCATGACGACCCGGCGCTGACACTGCCGCACCCGGGTGCCCACGAGCGCGACTTCGTGCTGCTGCCGCTGGCCGAGATCGCCCCCGAGACGGTCATTCCCGGGCGCGGCGCCGTCCTTGACCTGCTGGCCGGCTGCGCCCGCCACGGCGTGCAGCGGCTCGCGCAGTCCGCCCCGCCCGCCGTGCTTGCGGGCTGAACGCAGGTCATTAGAATGTCGCGCCCCGCAGTCCGGGCCGGCTGCCGCGCGGAGCCCGCATCATGGC
>NZ_JAQVGQ010000245.1 GCF_028696615.1 Immundisolibacter sp.
CCTGACCTGGCCCGGAGAACCCCATGCCCGAAACCATCCGAACGCAGCTGGTCGTGGTCGGCGCCGGACCCGGCGGCTACAGTGCAGCCTTTCGCGCCGCCGATCTGGGCCTCGAGGTCACGCTGGTCGAGCGCGAGCAGCGCTTGGGCGGCGTGTGCCTGAACGTCGGCTGCATCCCGTCCAAGGCGCTGCTGCACATCGCCAAGGTGATCGACGAGGCAGCGCACACGCCGGGAGTCGACTTCGGCAAGCCCAAGATCGATCTCGACGGCGTGCGCGGCCACAAGGACAAGGTCGTCAAGCGCCTCACCGACGGCCTGGCCGCTCTGGCCCGCCAGCGCAAGGTGCGCGTGCTGACCGGCAGCGCCAGCTTCAAGGGGCCGAACAGCCTGCGCGTGGCCGGCAGCGACGGCACGACCGAGCTGCAGTTCGAGCACGCTATCGTCGCCACCGGCTCCACGCCGGCGCGCATCCCCGGCCTGCCGGATGACCCACGGGTGATGGACTCGACCGGCGCGCTGGCGCTGGAAGACGTCCCCGGCAAGCTGCTGGTGATCGGCGGCGGCTACATCGGGCTCGAGATGGCCACCGTGTACCGCGCGCTCGGCAGTGCGGTGAGCGTGGTCGAGTTCATGGACGGTCTGCTGCCGGGAGCGGATGCCGATCTGGTCAAGCCGCTCGCCAAGCGCCTGGCCGGGCAGTTCGCCGAGATTCGCCTCAAGACCAAGGTCACCGGCGTGGTCGCCCACAAAGACGGCATCGAGGTCAGCTTCGAAGGCCCGGATGGCGCCGCCAACGCGCGCCACGACCGCGTACTGGTGGCGGTCGGCCGGCGGCCGAACGGCCAGAATCTCGGCCTCGAGGCGCTGGGCGTGAGGGTGACCGAGCGCGGCTTCATCGAGGTCGACGCCGAGCGGCGCACGGCGGTCAAAAACATCTTCGCCATCGGTGACGTGGCCGGCGAACCGATGCTGGCCCACAAGGCCGCGCACGAGGGCAAGGTGGCGGCCGAGGTGATCGCCGGGCACAAGGCGGCGTTCGCGCCGCTCGCCATCCCGGCGGTGGTGTTCACCGACCCCGAAATCGCCTGGGCGGGCCTGACCGAAAACCAGGCCAGGAAAGACGGCACCGCCTACGAGAAAGCCACCTTCCCGTGGGCCGCCAACGGCCGCAGCCTCACGCTCGGCCGCGACGAGGGCCTGACCAAGATCCTGTTCGAGCCGAAAAGCCGGCGCGTGCTCGGCGTCGGCATCGTCGGCCCGGGCGCCGGTGATCTCATCGCCGAAGGCGTGCTCGCCATCGAGATGGGCGCCGACGCGCAGGATCTGGCGCTCACCATCCACCCGCACCCGACGCTGTCGGAAACCATCGGCATGGCCGCCGAAGTGTTCGACGGCAGCGTCACCGACATCATCGCGCCCAAGCGGCGCTGAATCGCCGAGGCGGCGCCGGCGCCGGGCGCCGCCTCGAGCCGATGTACCGCACCCGCCGACACCGTAGCGTCGGCCTTGCGTTTACGCCGCCTGCACCTCGATGCGCCGCGGCTGGGCGTGTTCGGCCTTCGGGATGCGCAGCGTCAGCACGCCGTCGCGCAGCTCGGCAGCCACCTTGGTGGTATCCAGCTCGCGCGACAGGTTGAACACGCGCCGGTACAGCGGCAGCGTCACCTCGGCGTGGGTGCCTTCCAAACCCTCGGCGATGGGCAGCTGCAGCTCGCCCTCGATGGTGAGCTGATCGCCCTCCACACGAATGTCGAGCTTGTCACGCGGCACGCCGGGCAGGTCGGCATACAGGGTGATGCCGGCGGCATCCTCGATGACGTCCACGGCTGGCAACAACGCCGGCTGCGGGCGCTGGGCGAGTTGGGTTTCGGGGTTCTGGTTCATGGCTGTGGCCCTCGGGTGATTACTGGACAGTGATGCGCCGCGGCTGCGCCGATTCGCGCCGCTGCGCGCTGATATGCAGCACGCCGTCACGGTAGCTGGCGCTGACGGCCGCCGGGTCGATGTCGTCCGGCAGGCTCAGCACGCGGTGAAAGCGCCCGGCAAAACGCTCGCCCACGTGCACGGTGGCTTTTTCCGGCACCTGTGGCGGCTTGCGTTCGCCGCTGATGGTCAGCAAGCCCTTTTCGATCTGCACCTCGATGCTGGCCGGGTCCAGACCGGGCGCAAAGGCGAAGATTTCCACCGACTTCGGCGTCGAGCCGACGTTCAGGGCCGGAAAGCGGCTGCCGAGTCCGCGAATGCCGGTCGACAGGTCGAACACCCGGTCGAGTTCGCGCCGCATGCGGTCGAATTCGGCAAACAGATCGGACGGAAACGGATTCATGTAGATTGCCATGCTGGTTCTCCTGGGGTGAGGGACGGCTTCGCGTCGCCCCGGTTCGTTGCCTCGAACGCTAGGTAGGCGCCGCATTGCCGGATTTCAAGGGGCGGCCCGGCCACCCTTGAGCCGGCGGCCGGGTAACCCTATTTGTTGCGAGGCGGCACGGGCAGGGCGGGCGCAGGGCAGCCGGGGAAACCTCCATCCCTGGCGGCGCCGTGCTGCAGCTCGCCTGCGATGAACGTCGCCACCATTTGCTGAACCGGCCCACCACCGTATTGCCAGGACGTGCGCATGGAATATCGGGACTATTACCAAATCCTCGGCGTGCCGCGCGATGCGACGGCGGACGCCATCAAAAAAGCCTTTCGCAAGCTGGCGCGCAAATACCATCCGGACGTGTCGAAAGAGCCGGATGCGGAAACGCGCATGAAGGAGATCAACGAGGCCTACGCGGTGCTGTCGGACCCGGCCAAGCGAGCCGCCTACGACCAGCTCGGCAGCGGCTACCAACCGGGCCAGGAATTCCGCCCGCCGCCGGGCTGGGACGCCGGTTTCGAGTTTTCGACCGCCGGCTTCGGGCCGCACGAGGCGGGCGACTTCTCGGACTTCTTCGCCGAGCTGTTCGGGCACCTGGGTGGCGGGCGCGGGCGCACGCGGCGCGGCGCTACCCGCGGCGAGGATCATTACGCCCGCATTTATCTCGACCTGGCCGACGCCTACACCGGCGCCACGCGCGACATCACGCTGCGCGTGCCGACGCTGGACGCCAGCGGGCACGTGCAGCTCAAGCAGCGCACGCTGCGCGTGAGCATCCCCAAGGGCGTGCGCGAGGGGCAGCTGATCCGCCTGGCCGGGCAGGGTCATCCGTCCCCCGGTGGCGGCCCGGCCGGCGACCTGCTGCTGGAGGTGCACTTCCGGCCGGATGAGCGCTACCGGGTCGACGGCCGCGACCTGCACGTGACGCTGCCGGTGGCGCCGTGGGAGGCCGCGCTCGGCGCGGTGATCGCCGTGCCGCTGCCGGCCGGCGAGGTCAAGGTGCGCATTCCGGCCGGCGCGCAAAGCGGCAACGAGCTGCGTGTGCGCGGCAAGGGCCTGCCCGGTGATCCGCCCGGCGATTTACTGCTGCACCTGCGCGTGGTGCTGCCGCCGGCCAACACGCCGCGCGCGCGGGAACTCTACGAAACCATGGCGCGCGAGCTCGCCTTCGATCCACGTCGCGGGAGCTGATTTCCATGAACGAGACCGA
>NZ_JAQVGQ010000041.1 GCF_028696615.1 Immundisolibacter sp.
GGCTGATACCGCTGCTGATCGTGATTTACGTGCTGGCACACCTGGATCGGGTGAACGTGAGCTTCGCCGCGCTCACCATGAACCAGGATCTCGGCTTCTCGGACGCGGTGTACGGCCTCGGCGCGGGGCTGTTTTTCTTCGGTTATTTCCTGTTCGAGGTACCGGCCAATCTGCTGCTGGAGCGCATCGGCGCGCGGCGGCTGATCGGCAGCATCATGCTGGTGTGGGGCACGGTGTCGGCGCTGATGGCCTGCGTCGGCACGCCGGCGCAGTTTTACGTCATGCGCTTCGTGCTGGGGGTGGCCGAGTCGGGGCTGTACCCGGGCATCATCCTGTACCTGACGTACTGGTTTCGCGCACGCGACCGCGCCACGGCCATCGGCCAGTTTGCGCTGGCGCTGGCGGTGGCCGGCCTGATTGGCAGCCCGCTGTCGGGCGCCATCATGGACGGCATGGCCGGCGTGCTGAACCTGGCCGGCTGGCAGTGGCTGTTCGTCGTGGAAGGTGTGCCGACGGTGCTGCTGGGCCTGGTGGTGCTGCTGGTGTTGCCGGAGCGCCCGGCGCGCGCCCGTTGGCTCGATCAGGCCCAGCGCGACTGGCTGGAAGCGGCGCTGGCCGCCGAGCGCGCCGCCGCCGGCCCGGCGCAGCACGGCACGCTGCGCCAGATGTTTCACCCGACGGTGCTGCTGTTGGCGGGGGCGTATTTTCTGTTTCTGGGCTCGTTCACCGGGGTGATTTTCTGGAGCCCCAAGCTGGTGCACGCGCTCGATGCGAGCCTCAGCGCCACCGCCGTCGGCTGGGTGGTGGGGGCGCCGTATTTGTTGTTCGGGCTGGCGCTGGTCGGTTGGGGCCGGCACTCGGACCGCAGCGGCGAACGGCACTGGCATGTCTCGATCGGCGCGCTCGCGGCGGCGGCCGGCTATGTGGTCATGGCCTATGCGGGCAGCGTGGGGCAGGTGCTGGCCGGCATGCTGCTGGCACTGCTGGGCGCCGGGGCGGCGTTCAGTTGTTTTTGGGGCTTGGTGACGGCCACGCTGCCGCCGGCCATGGCGGCGGTCGGCATCGCGGTGGTCAATTCGCTGGGGGCGCTGGGGGCGTTTGCCACGGTGGCGGCGCTCGGCCGGCTGCTGGAGCTGACGCACAGCTACCGGCCGGGGGTGCTGATGTTCGCCGTGGCCGCGGTGGCGGCGGCGCTGCTGGTGCAGGCGGTGCCGCGGCGCGCGCCGGGCCAGCCAGGGTAAGCGGCGCGGCGCAGACCTGAAGCCCCGCAGGAGCGGCTTTAGCCGCGAACTGCCCAGGCGCGGCTGGACCGGGGATTCGGATTCGCGGCTGAGGCCGCTCCTACAATTTTTTAAACCGGGGCGGCCGATTTTTTCAAAACGGGGCCGCTACTGGATGTGCCCCAGGATGCCGTCCAGCTCGTCCAGGCTGTTGTAGCGGATCACCAGCTTGCCGCCGCGGCGGCCGTGTTCGATGCTGACCTTGGCCCCCAGGCGCTCGGCGAGGGTTTGTTCGAGCTGGCGCACGTCGGCGCTGGCGGCGCGCGGCGCGGGTTTGTGCTCGCCGCGCAGGTGGCGGGCCACCAGTTGCTCGGTCTGGCGCACCGACAGACCCTGCGCCACCACGCGCTCGGCAAAGGCGACCTGATCGGCGGCTTCGAGCGCCAGCAGCGCGCGGGCGTGGCCCATCTCGAGCCGGCGCTGTTCGACCAGTTCGCGCACCTGTGGCGCGAGCTGGCGCAGGCGCAGCAGGTTGCTCACCGCCACGCGCGAGCGGCCGACGGCGCGCGCCACCTGCTCGTGGGTGAGGCCGAATTCGCGCGTCAGGCGCTCGAGCGCGTCGGCCTCTTCCATGGCGTTGAGGTCCTGGCGCTGGATGTTCTCGATCAGCGCCACGGCGGCCGCGGCGTCGTCCGGAATGTCGCGCACGATGGCCGGGATGTCGTGCAGGCCGGCCAGCTGCGAGGCGCGCCAGCGCCGCTCCCCGGCGATCAGCTCGTAGCGCTGGTCGGCGATGCGCCGCACCACCACCGGCTGCACCACGCCCTGGGCGCGGATGGAGTCGGCCAGCGCGGCGAGTTCTTCCTCGCCGATGTGCCGGCGCGGCTGGTAGCGGCCGCGCTCGATGTGCTCGATCGGCAGGCGCAGCAGCCGCTCGCCGGCGGCGGCCGGCGCGGTGCTACTGAGCAGCGCCTCGAGGCCGCGGCCGAGTCCCCGTTTTTGGCTCATTCGATTTCGCTGGATTTCAGGTGGTGCCGGCGCAGCATTTCGCCGGTCAGGGTAAGGAATGCGGTACTGCCGACGCAGGCGCGGTCGTAGTCGAGCACCGGCTGGCCGTGCGAGGGCGCCTCGGCCACGCGCACGTTGCGCGGGATGACGGTGCGGTACAGGCGCTCGCCGAAATGCTGCTGCAGCTGCTCGGACACGTCGCGCGACAGGCGGCTGCGCGGGTCGAACATGCTGCGCAAGACGCCCTCCACGTGCAGGCCGGGATTGGCGCTGGCGGCGATGTCGGCGATGGTGTCGAGCAGGTCCGACAGGCCCTCGAGCGCGTAGTACTCGCACTGCATGGGGATCAGCACCGAGCCGGCGGCGGTGAGCGCGTTCACGGTCAGCATGTCGAGCGCCGGCGGGCAGTCGATCAGCACGTAGTGGTACTCGTCGGCCACCGCGCCGAGCGCGTCGCGCAGGCGAAACTCGCGCCGCTCGAGCTGCAGCAGCTGCACCTTGGCGGCGGTGAGATCCGCATTGGCCGGCAGCACGTCGAAGCCGGCCGGCACGCCGCGGCGGGCTGCCGCCAGCGGCGCCTCGCCGGTCAGCACCTCCAGCGTGGAGGGATTGGCGGCGCGCTTGTCGATGCCGCTGCCGGTGGTGGCGTTGCCCTGCGGGTCGAGGTCGATCAGCAGCACGCGTTGGCGCGCGCGGGCCAGGCCCGCCGCCAGATTGACGCTGGTGGTGGTCTTGCCGACCCCGCCTTTCTGGTTGGCGATGGCGATGATGCGTGGCATGGGTATTCGAACCGGCTTGGCGGGCGGCGACACTTTACCCGACCGCCCGCCGCGCCAGCACCACCAGCGTGCGGTGCTCGCGGCCGGGCTGGGCCGGCAGGGCGTGCGTGGCCAGGTGCTCGAACTGCGCCGGCAGGTCGGCGAGCTCGGCCGCGACGGCGGGCCCTTTCAGCGCCAACACCTGCCCGCCCGGCGCGCACAAATGGCCGAGCAGGTGCAGCAGACGCGGCAGCGGCGCGAAGGCGCGCGCGATCACCACCGGGAAGGGCACAGCGGGCCGGAAATCCTCGGCCCGCGCGCGGATCACCTCCACGTTGCCAAGGCCGAGCTGCAGCGCCGCGTGCTGCACGAAGCGCGTCTTTTTGAGGTTGCTGTCGAGCAGCACGTGCCGCGTGGCCGGACGGGCGATGGCCAGCGGCAGGCCGGGAAACCCGGCGCCGGTGCCCACATCCAGCAGCGCGCCGGCCGGCAGGTAGGGCAGCACGGCGAGGCTGTCGATGAGATGCCCGGTCACCTGCTCGGCCGGCGTGCGCAGCGCCGTCAGGTTGAAATGGCGGTTCCAGGTTTCGAGCAGGCGCAGCAGCTCGATGCACTGCTCGCGCGCCGGCTCGGGAAGGTCAATGCGAAGCGCGACCAATCCCTGGTCGAGCAGGCGGCGGGCGGCCGGCCAGTCGCCCGCCGGATCAGGCCGCATCGATCACGGCGCGGTGACGCTTCAGGTGCACCAGCAACAGCGAGATGGCGGCGGGTGTGACGCCCGGCACGCGGCTGGCCTGGCCGAGCGTGGCCGGTCTGGCGGCGGCGAGCTTCTGTCGCACCTCGTGCGACAGGCCGCGGATGGCGAAGTAGTCGAGATCGGCCGCCAGCGGCGTCGTTTCGTGGTGGCGCTGGCGCTCGATCTCGGCCCGCTGGCGTTCGAGATAGCCGTCGTATTTCAGGTCGATTTCGAGCTGCGCGGTGGCCTCGCCGTGCGCGTGCGGCTCGCCCAGGCCCGGCAGGCGGTGCAGGGCGGCGTAATCGACGCCCGGCCGGCGCAGCAGCTCGAGCGCCGTCACCTCGCGCGTGAGCGGCCCGCCGAGCAGGCCGTGCTCGGCCTCGCCCATGTGCTGCGGGCGCAGCAGGATGCTGGCAAGACGCGCTTTTTCGGCGGCGATCACCTCCTGCTTGCGACAGAACTGCGCCCAGCGCGTGTCGTCCACCAGACCCAGTTCGCGGCCGACCGGCGTCAGGCGCTGGTCGGCGTTGTCCTCGCGCAGGTACAGCCGGTATTCGGCGCGCGAGGTGAACATGCGGTACGGCTCGCGCGTGCCGCGGGTGGTCAGATCGTCGATCAGTACGCCGATATAGGCCTCGTCGCGGCGCGGCCACCAGGGTTCCTGGTCGCGGGCGCGGCGGGCGGCGTTGATGCCGGCGACGAGACCTTGCGCGGCGGCCTCCTCGTAGCCGGTGGTGCCGTTGATCTGCCCGGCGAAGAACAGATCACCGAGCGCCTGCGTTTCCAGCCACGGGTGCAGCGCGCGCGGGTCGAAAAAGTCGTACTCGATGGCGTAGCCGGGGCGCAGGATGTGCGCGTGCTCGAAGCCGGCGATGGAGCGCACCAGCTCGATCTGCACGTCGAACGGCAGGCTGGTGGAGATGCCGTTCGGGTACACCTCGCAGGTGCCGAGACCTTCCGGTTCCACGAAAATCTGGTGCGCCGCCTTGTCGGCAAAGCGCACCACCTTGTCCTCGATGGACGGGCAGTAGCGCGGCCCCACGCCCTCGATGGCACCGGCGTACATGGGCGAGCGGTGCAGGTTGGCGCGGATGATGTCGTGCGTGCGCTCGCAGGTGTAGGTGAGGTGGCAGCTGACCTGCCGCGGGTGCAGGTCGGCATGACCGAGGTACGAGAACACCGGCGTCGGCGTGTCGCCGGGCTGCTCGGTGAGGCGTGCGTAGTCGATGCTGCGGCCGTCCAGGCGCGGTGGCGTGCCGGTCTTGAGCCGCCCGACCGGCAGATCGAGTTCGCGCAGGCGCCGCGCCAGCGCCACGGCCGGCGCGTCACCGGCCCGCCCGCCGCCGTAGTGCTGCTCGCCGATGTGGATGACGCCGCCCAGGAACGTGCCGGTGGTCAGCACCACCGCACGGGCGGTGAAGGTCAGCCCCATCTGCGTGGTGACGCCGCGCACCCGGCCGTGCTCGACGACCAAATCCTCTACGTTCTGCTGGAACAGGTGCAGGTTCGGCTGCGCCTCGACCATGCCGCGCACGATTTGCCGGTACAGCGCCCGGTCGGCCTGCGCGCGGGTGGCGCGCACCGCCGGGCCCTTGCTGCGGTTCAGCACCCGGAACTGAATGCCGGCCCGGTCCGCCGCCAGCGCCATGGCGCCGCCCAGCGCGTCGATCTCGCGCACCAGATGGCTCTTGCCGATGCCACCGATGGCCGGGTTGCAGGACATCTGGCCGATGGTTTCGAGGTTTTGGGTCAGCAGCAGCGTGGCCGCGCCGCTGCGCGCGGCGGCCAGCGCGGCCTCGACACCGGCATGGCCGGCGCCGACCACGATCACATCGAAGGGACGGTCATACTGCATGGAAGGCAAACGAGGCGGGTAGGCGAACCGGCTATGATAGGCGCCTGCACCTGTCCCTGTCAGGCCGAGTCCGGCCATCTGCCCGCATGACCACACCCCGCAAACTGCACGTCAAGACCCTTGGCTGTCAGATGAACGCGTACGACTCGCAGCGCATCGCCGATGTGCTGGCCAAGTCGCACGGGCTCACGCCCACCGACGACCCGGCCGAGGCCGACGTGCTGCTGCTGAACACTTGCTCCATCCGCGAGAAGGCGCAGGAGAAGGTGTTCTCGGAACTCGGCGCCTGGTGGCACGCCTACAAGCAGGCGCGACCCGACGTGATCATCGGCGTGGGCGGCTGCGTGGCCAGCCAGGAGGGCGAGCGCCTGCGCGCGCGGGCGCCGTACGTGGACCTGGTGTTCGGCCCGCAGACCATCCACCGCCTGCCGCTGCTGCTGAATCAGGCCCTGGGCCGCCGCGCGGCGGTGGACGTGAGCTTCCCGGAAATCGAGAAGTTCGATCATCTGCCGCTGCCGCGCGCGACCGGCCCCACGGCGTTCGTGTCGATCATGGAGGGCTGCTCGAAGTACTGCAGCTTCTGTGTGGTGCCGTACACGCGCGGCGAGGAATTCAGCCGCCCGCTGCTGGACGTGCTGACCGAAATCGCCGTCTACACCGAGCAGGGCGTGCGCGAGGTGACGCTGCTCGGGCAGAACGTGAACGCCTACCGCGGCGCCACGCCCCGCGGTGGGGTGGCGGACCTGGCCGAGCTGATCGGCCAGGCGGCGCAGATCGAGGCGCTCGCGCGCATCCGTTTCACTACCTCGCACCCGGTCGAATTCACCGATCGCCTGATCGCGGCCTACGCCGACCAGCCCAAGCTCGCCGCGCATTTGCACCTGCCGGTGCAAAGCGGCTCGGACCGCATCCTGCGCGCCATGAAGCGCGGCCACACGGCAGCCGAGTACCTCGAAAAGATCGAGCGCGTGCGCGCGGCCCGACCGGGCCTCAGCCTGACCACCGACATCATCGTCGGCTTCCCGGGCGAGACCGAGGACGACTTCGCCGCCACGCTGGCGCTGGTGGAGGCGGCCGGCTTCGACGAGGCGTTCAGCTTCATCTACAGCGCCCGGCCTGGCACGCCGGCCGCGGCGCTGCCCGACGACACGCCGGTCGAGGTCAAGAAAGAGCGCCTGGCGCGCCTGCAGGCACTGATCGAGCGGCAGTCACGGGCGTTTGCCGCCGGCTTGCTCGGCAGCGTGCAGACGGTGCTGGTGGAAGGCCCCGCCAAGCGCGGCGCGGGCGAGCTGCAGGGTCGGATCGGCGCCAACCGGGTGGTAAACTTCGCCGCACCCGAGCCACTCATAGGCCAATTGGTGGACGTCAAAATCACCTCCGCTTCTGCTCACACCCTGCGCGGCGAGCCGGTCGGCTCGCGCCACGCCGCGTGACCGCACCGGCCCAAGCCGCTGCCGAGTCGGCGGTGACCGAGATCACCCTGGAACCCGGCGACAACGCCCGCCTGGCGCGCCTGTGCGGGCCGCTCGACGCGCACATCGGCCAGGTCGAGCGCCACTTCGGCGTCGTCATCCGCCGCCACGGCCACTCGTTCGCCATCAGCGGCGCGCCGGAGCCGGTCGCCGGCGCTGGGGCGGCCCTCAAAACCCTGTATGCCGAGACCGCCGGCAGCGAAGAGCTGTCAGCCGCCAAGGTGCACCTGCTGGTACGCGGCAGCGAGGCCGGCGCCGACGACGAGCCGGTGGTGGCGGTCGGCCGGCGCCTGCAAGTGCGTGCCCGCGGCAAGCGCCAGGCAGACTACCTGCGCGCCATCCAGACCCACGACATCAACTTCGCGGTCGGCCCGGCCGGCACCGGCAAGACGTATCTGGCGGTCGCCTGCGCCGTGCAGGCGCTGCTGGACGAGGCGGTGCAGCGGCTGGTGCTGGTGCGCCCAGCGGTCGAGGCCGGCGAGAAGCTCGGCTTCCTGCCGGGTGATTTGGCGCAAAAGGTCGATCCGTACCTGCGGCCGATTTACGACGCGCTGTACGAAATGCTGAGTTTCGAGCGCGTCGGCAAGCTCATCGAACGGCACGTGATCGAAATCGCGCCGCTCGCCTACATGCGCGGGCGCACGCTGAACGAGGCGTTCATCATCCTCGACGAGGCGCAGAACACCACGCCCGAGCAGATGAAGATGTTCCTGACGCGTATCGGCTTCGGTTCGACCGCGGTCATCACCGGCGACGTGACGCAGGTGGACCTGCCGGCAGGCAAGCCGTCGGGACTCAAACACGTGCTCGGCGTGCTGCAGGGCGTGGAGGGCATTTCGTTCAGTTTCTTCTCCGCCCGCGACGTGGTGCGCCACCCGCTGGTCGAGCGCATCGTCAACGCCTATGAGCGCGACGCCGAGTCCCGCGACCGAAGTTGACATCGACCGCGCCAGCGCCGTGCCGGCGCCGGACGATGAAACCCTCATCGCCTGGGCCGAGGCGGCGCTGGACGCGCTTGGCCTGCACGGCGTGAGCGTGGCGGTGCGCCTGGTCGATGCCGAAGAGGCGCAGGCGCTGAACCGCGACTACCGCGGCAAGGATTACGTGCCGAACGTGCTGTCGTTTCCGGTCAGCGACGACTTTCCGCTACCGCCCGGCCAGGCGCGTCCGCTCGGCGACATCGTGCTGTGCCTGCCGGTGATCGCCGCCGAGGCCGCCGAGTACGGCAAGACCTTCGATCAGCGCCTGGCGCACCTGCTGATCCACGGCATCCTGCACCTGGCCGGCTACACGCACGACGACGAGCCCGAGCGGCTCGCCATGGAAGCGCTCGAGACGGCCATCATGGCCGGGCTCGGTTTTCCGGCTCCCTACGATGGCCAATAACGACCACCACGCCGGTCTGTTGCAGCGCATCGGCCACGCCCTGTTCGGCGAGCCGATCGACCGCGACTGGCTGATTCGGCACCTGAAGGACGCCGAGGCGGCGGCGGTGCTCGACGCCGGCACGCTGGCCATGATCGAGGGCGTGCTCACCATGGGTGAGCGGCAGGTGCGCGACATCATGGTGCCGCGCTCGCAGCTGGTCACCATGCACCGCGACGACGACCTGGCGGCGCTGGTGCGCGTGGTGGTCGACAGCGGCCACTCGCGTTACCCGGTGATCGGCGACGACCGCGACGAGGTGGTCGGCATCCTGCTGGCCAAGGACCTGCTGGCGTATCTGGAACCCGGCCGGCCGGTGCCGTTCGCGCTGCGCGACGTGCTGCGCCCGGCGGTGTTCGTGCCCGAGAGCAAGCGCCTGAATGTGTTGCTGCGCGAGTTCCGGCAGACGCGCAACCACATGGCGATCGTGGTCGACGAGTACGGCGGCGTGGCCGGCCTGGTCACCATCGAGGACATCCTGGAGCAGATCGTCGGCGAAATCGAGGACGAATACGACTTCGACGAGGACGAGGCCGACATCCAGCCGGCCGACGACGGCAGCGTCCTGGTCAGCGGCCTGACGCCGATCGAGGATTTCAACGCCTATTTCGGGACCGCGTTCAGCGATGACGAATTCGACACCGTGGGCGGCCTGCTGGCGCAACAGTTCGGGCACCTGCCGCAGGTCGGCGAGCGCATCGAGTACCAGGGCTGCGAGTTCGAGGTGACCGCCGCCGACGCCCGGCGCATCGGCCAGGTGCGGGTGCGCCGGCCGGCGGTCGAGCCCGTGCCGGACGACGGCTGAGAGCCTGTGAATTTTTCAAGCTCCGAGGCCGGCCAGGGATGGCCGGACGCGAATCGAGCCCTTGAGGGCTCGATTCGCGTGAGCACGTCCGGGGGTGTTCCGGACGGGCGACGCAAGAAATGCGCAGCACGCGCATTTCTTCACAAACCCTGAGCGCCGTGCCGGTCCGCAGCCGTCGCGCCGGTCTGCTGCTGGCGGCACTGGCCGGCGGCCTCATGCCGCTGGCGTATGCGCCGTTCGGTCTGTGGCCGCTGGCGCCGCTGGCACTGGCGGTGCTGTTCGCGCTGGGCCGGGACGCGCCGGCGCGCCTGGCCGGCGCGTTCGGTTATGTGTTCGGTCTGGCCTGGTTCGCCGGCGGCGTGCACTGGGTGTTCGTCAGCTGCTACCGCTACGGCAACATGGATGCGCTGAGCGCCGCCGCCTGCACGGCGGCGCTGGTGGCGTATCTGGCGCTGTTTCCGGCGCTGGCACTGTACGGCGCCCGGCGCCTGGGCGGCGGTCAGGGTTTCCTGCTGGCGGCGCCGGGGGCGTTCGGCCTTGCCGAATGGCTGCGCTCGTGGCTGCTGACCGGCTTTCCGTGGCTCGCCCCGGGCTACAGCCAGATCGATAGCCCGCTGGCCGCCTATGCGCCGCTGGCCGGCGTGGCCGGCGTGGGGCTGGCGCTGACCGCGACCGCAGCGGCGCTGGTCGCGCTGCTGGTGCCGCCGCGCCACCCCGGCCCGGCGCTGCTCGCGCTCGTCCTGCTCGGAGGCGGCGCCGTCTGGTTGCAGCGGTTCGACTGGAGCGCGCCCGCCGGGCCTGTGCTGCAGGTGGCGCTGCTGCAGGGCAACGTCGAGCAGCAGGTGAAATGGGACCCGGCGCAGTTCGACGCCACCCTGGCGCGGTATCTCAAGCTGACCGCCGCCGAGCGCGATGCCGACGTCATCATCTGGCCGGAAAACGCCATCCCGGCCTTACCGAGCGAGGTGCCGGCCGGTTACTTCGACGCCGTGCGCGCGGCGGCCGGCACGGCGGCGGTGCTGATCGGCATGCCGACCGGCTCGCCGCAGGGGCCCTACTACAACGCCGTGTGGCAACTGACGCCACCGGGCGGCGAGTACCGCAAGCGGCATTTGGTGCCGTTTGGCGAGTACGTGCCGCTGAAGCGGCAGATCGGGCCACTGCTGGACATTCTCGCCGTGCCGATGTCGGATTTTTCATCCGGCGGGGCAGGGCAGGCACCGTTGGCGGTGGCCGGCACGCAGGCGGCGGCGTCGGTGTGCTACGAAATCCTGTTCCCGCAGGAAATGCGCGCTGGCGCCGCGGCCGGCTGGCTGGTCAACGTCAGCAACGACGGCTGGTTCGGTGATTCGATCGCCCCGGCGCAGCATCTGGACATCGCCCGTATGCGGGCGCGCGAGCTGGCCCGGCCGCTGGCGCGTGCCACCAACACCGGCATCACGGCGCTCATCGACGCCCGCGGCCGCATCAGCGCCCGCGCCGCGCCGTTCACGGTGACGACGCTGCGCGGCAGGCTCGCGCCGCACCGCGGCCTGACGCCGTTTGCCCGCTACGGTGAAGCGCCGGTCACCGTGCTGTGCCTGGCGCTGTGTGCGCTCACATGGCGGCGGACGCGCGGCTTGCCTCAGCCACCGCCGGCCAACTGACGCAGCGCCCGGCGGTTGGTCTTGCCGCTGTTGCCGCGCGGCAGCTCGTCCAGGAAGTGATACGCCCGCGGGCGCTGGTAGCCCGGCAGATCGGAGCTGGCGACGTGCGCGTCGAGCGCCGCGGCATCGAGCGCCGGGTCCTTGCGCACCACGAACGCCACGATGCGCTGGCCCCACTCGGCATCGGGCAGGCCAACCACGGCGGCCTCCGCCACGCCGGGGTGCGCCAGCAGCACGTTCTCGATCGGCCCCGGCATGACGTTGATGCCGCCGGAGATCATCATGTCGTCCACCCGGCCGCGCACGTACAGATAGCCGTCGGCATCGAAGGTGCCGAGATCCCCCGATCGCCACCACGGCCCCACAAACTTGGCACGCGACAATTCGGGATCGCACCAGAACTCCTGCGCCAGCGACGGGCCGGAAATGAGGATCTCGCCTTCCTCGCCGGGCGGCAGTTCGTCATCCGGGCTGCCGCCGACCGCCACCACGCGCACTTCGGAATTCAGCAGCGGCTTGCCGACGCTGTCGATCTTGTCCGGCCGCGCCAGGTCTTCGGGGAACATCGCCGTGCCGCCCGAAACCGCCGTCTCGGTGGTGGAATAACAATTGATGACGCGCGGGCAGATGCGTGTTCGGATGGCCTCCAGCGTCGGCCGGTCCATCACCTCACCGGCAAAGCCCACCTGTTTGAGCGAGGACAGGTCGTAGCTTTCCACGTCCTCGCGCAGCAGCAGTCGCCACATGGTCGGCACCAGCAGCAGGTTGGTCAGGCGCTCCTCGGCTACGGTGCTCAGCACGCGCTTGGGGTCCCAGTGGTGATGAAACACCTGCCGGGCGCCGATGTTGAAGTAGGGCAGGGCAAGGTTCGCCCAACCCATGAATGAGGTGGTGAACATGTTGACCGTGCTGCTGTGCGGCGTGAGCCCGAACGGGTACACGGCGGCGCGGCAGCTCTCGATCAGCTTGGCGTGGGTGTGCAGCACGCCCTTGGGGATGCCGGTGGTGCCCGAGGTGAGCACGATGGCGGCCAGATCGTGCCCGGCCAGCGCCATCGGCTCGAAGTCGAGCCGGTAGCGGGGCAGGTCATCCGGGATCAGCGGCTCGTCGCCCTGGCGGACGAGCTGCGGCGGGGTCGCTTCGCTGCGTGCCCGCACGTAGCCGGTGATGAGCGGCACCTCGGCGCGGATGTGCGCCACCTGCTCGGCGAACACGCCGTCGTAGATGAGCGCCCGCGGTGAGATACGCTCGAGTGTCTTGATGAGGATCGGCAGCTTCTCGCGCACGTGCAGCGCCACCGGCACCGCGCCGAGCTCCCAGCAGCCGTACAGCGCGATCGGGTGGATGGTGGACGGCAGCATCATCAGCGCCACCCGGTCCCCCTTGCGCACGCCCAGGCGAAACAGCAGCGCGGCGGCCTGCTGGGCGCGTTCGAGCAGCTGCCGGTAGGTGTAGCGGTGCAGGCTGTCGACCAGCGCTTCACTGTCGGCGTGGTGGCGGGCGGTGCGGTGCAGCGCCTGGCGCAGATTCGGGCCGCGGGACTCGGGCATGGACGGGTTCTCCACGCATGGCCGGGTATGGGCCCGGCTCGGTGTCGGGTCGTGAGGTCATCCGTGACCAAGCCTGTCCGCCACGGGCGACGGACGGCAAGATAGTGCCATGTAGCGAGCCGGCCGGGCGCAGCATGGCGCTACCATGACCGGTGTCGGTGGCGAGGTGGAGCGCAGACGACCATGCGAGCCGTCGCGGGATCGATCGTTCTGGCGGCATGCGCTGTTGCCGTGCCCGTCCGCGCACACGACTGCTTGGTCTCGGGCGGCTACGCCCAGTGCGACGACGGTACGAGCTATGTCTATGGGGACGGCGCCGCGGCGGGTTCGGATGGCAGCACCGTCATCCGTACACCCGATGGCGTGTACATCGGCCACCACCATCCGCGCGGTGCGCAGCGTTACGCCCCGACACCCGACCCGCGCCTGGGCGACGAGGCGCACCCGGGCTGCAAGACGGTGAATGGCCGCGCGGTGTGCGGCTGAGAGCGTGTGAATTTTTCAAGCTCCGAGGCCGGCCGGGCGTGTACCGGACGGGCGACGCAAGAAATGCGCAGGACGCGCATTTGTTCACAAACTCTGAGGCTGCCGCTGATCAATGCAGCGCTTCCGAACCCTGCGGTGACGCAGGCCACCGCGCACGCCGTGGACGTGCGCCGGTCTTGAATTGATGTCAGGAAAGCAATAAAAAAGGTGGCGTCCCCGCTCCCCCACAGATAGAGGACGCCACCCCATCCCTGGACCGCCGCGCGGCCGACCGGGATAACCGTTGACCGCCACCCCTGCGGTGGCGGTTGGCGGCTGGGTTTCCCCGTCGCCGAATTCGTGTTCATCATTTCACGCCCGCCACGCGGCGGGCTTGACGCCGGTCAACGCGGCGTCGGTCGTGACATCAGGTAAGCGCCTGACCGAAGCTCGGAATCATCTCCCGGCCGTGGAAGAAGATGGCGCGCGCCGCCTCGTCCTCGGTCCACGTGACCACGTCGTTGTCGTGGTAGGGGAAGGTGCCGCCGGCGTAAGTCTCGTTGCGGTTGCCGGACGGGTCGAAAAAATACGTCGTCAGCCCGCGCGTGAGGCCGTGGCGGGACGGCGTCAGCTCGGTGCGCACGCGGTAACGGGATTGCAAATCCGCCGCGCGCAGCACGTCGTGCCAGCTTTCCACATAAAAGCCGACGTGGTGCAGCTTGCCGTTCGGACCTTTGATGAAGGCGATGTCGTGCGCCTTGTTGGTGATGTGCAGGAACGACGCCAGCAGGCCGCCTTCTTTGTTGATCAGGCGCTCGCTTTGGTGAAAGTCGAGCCCTTCCACGAAAAACCGCGTCACGCCTTCCAGGTCCTCGCCGGTCAGCAGCACGTGGTCGAAGCGGTTCACGCCGATGCCGCTGAGGTTGTCCGGCCAGGGCTCGGGATTGGTGTTGCCGACGGCGACGCCGACCCGCTCCATCTGCTGGTAGAACTCGACCCGATGGCCGGTGGGGAGCGTGGTGGCCACGGCCTCGCCCTCGCCGATGCGGCTGCCGGCCGATACCCGCTGCACCGGAAAACCGAACCGCTCGCAGGCGCTTTCGATGCGCGCCAGATCATCCGCGAAGCGCACCTTGAAGGCGACGTGATCGAGCCCGGCGCGGTCGGTTTCCTTCAGGATCACGCTGTGGTGATCGTACTCGTCCCAGCCCTTGAAATAGGCCGTACCGGGCGCGCTGGCGGTTTCGGCGAGGCCCAGGAACTCACCGTAATGGCGACGGGCCTCGTTGAGGTCCAGGACGTTGATGGCGACTTTGCCGATACGCAGGATGCTCATGCTGGAATTCCTCGCTTGGCTTGCGGGGGCAAGCGGACGCAGGGCATTCTGCGGCGCCGCGGCGGCCGGGGATTGACGGCTGTCAAGCCGCATCGCCATCGCCGGCTTTGGCAAGCGGTGGCGATGCGGTAGCGCTGGGGGGGCGCCGAAACATCCCGTTCTCGAATGTTTTCAGCTCGCCGCGGCGCGCCTCACGCCCGTGCGGTGACCCCCGAGCCGACGGCACACGCCATCGACTCAGGCTGCTCGCCGGACATCGGCCGCGGCCCACCCGCGCCGTGCAGGTAATAACGGTTTTTGCCGGACTGCTTGGCCTCGTACATGGCATGGTCGGCCTGGCGCAGCAACTGGTCGGCACTGCTTGCCTGTGAATCCGGGTAGATCGCGACGCCGATGCTGGCCGTCACCTGCAGCGCCACGCCGTCGACGACCACCGGTTCGCTGGCAGCTGCCAGCAGGCGCTCGACCATTGGCAGGCAGTCGCCATCGCCGTCGAGGTCACCCAGCACCGCCACGAATTCGTCGCCCCCCAGGCGCGCCAGGGTGTCTTCTTCCCGGATGATCGTCTTCATGCGCCCGGCGATGGTCGTCAACAGGCGGTCACCGGCAGCGTGGCCGTGCGCGTCGTTGACGGCCTTGAAACCGTCGAGGTCGATGTATGCCACCGCCAGTCGATGTTCGTGGCGATCGCTGCGGGCCATCGCCTGCTGCAGCCGGTCGGTCAGCAGGGCGCGGTTGGGCAGGCCGGTCAGCGCGTCGTGGTAGGCCATCTGCTCGAGCTGTTCCTGCTGCAGTTTCAGCAGGGTGATGTCGGTCAGGACGGCGATGTGGTGCGTCACCTTGCCGTTGTCGTCGCGCACGGCGTTGATGTGCAACGTGGCCGTGTAGGGCTCGCCGTCGGGGCGCCGGCCGCTGACTTCGCCGAGCCAGCGGCCATGCTTGCGCAAGCTCTGCTGCACGTGGGCGAACGATGCGCCGGCCGGATACTGCACCGGCAGTTCGTGCGCGGACCGGCCGACCAGTTCGACCTCGTCCGGGTAACCCATGATGCGCTTGAGCGCCTCGTTGACGGCCAGGATGCGGTTGTCGGGATCGCTGATGACGATACCCTCGCCGGCATGCATGAACACGCTGGCGGCGATCCGCAGCCAGCGCTGGTTTTCGCGCTCGACCGTGATGTCACGCGCCAGGACCAGAAAGCGCGTCGTCGTGTCAGCGCAGTCGATGGCGCTGATCGACAGTTCGATGTCACGCAGTCCGGCTGGC
>NZ_JAQVGQ010000246.1 GCF_028696615.1 Immundisolibacter sp.
GCAGCATTCCCTTCCTCGCCGCCCGCGACTGGCTGTGCGGCAAGGAAACCGCAACTCGCAAGGCGCCGCGCCTGCGGGAGGGCAAGCGCGCCTGGGTGTGGAGCTACCTGGATGGCAGCTGGCGCCGGGCCGAGCGCAAGGACCTCTACCCCGGCCAGACGGTGCTGGTTGCCGCGTCGAGCGGCGGCTACGATAGGGAGCTCGGCTGGACCGGTGGTGACGGCGTCGTGCCACCCGTCCCGGTCGCGTTGCCCAGTGCGGAGGAACAGGCCGACGCCAGCGAAGACGACGAAAGCCTGAGCGCCGTGCCGGTCTGGCAGACCATCGCCGTACACGGTGCCCAGGTGGCCGCCGAGGCCGAAGCGACCGCATGCCGGGTGGGGCTTGATTACGCCGCGCTCTTGCATCTCGCCGGCCGCTGGCACGACGCCGGCAAGGCGCTCGCGCCGTTTCAGCATTCCATGGTGGGTCCCGGGCGTCCGGCCCGGGATGACCTTGCCAAGGCCCCGTCATCCGCATGGCTGCCGCCGAATCGGCTTTACCCGGACCCGCCCCACCCGCGCCGCCGCGGTCTGCGTCACGAGCTGGCCAGCACGCTGGCGCTGTTCGCCGTGCTGATGCGGCACCGGCCGGACCACCCGGCCCTGCTTGGGCCCTGGAAGGAGTGGCTGCAGGCCGCCGGCAGGCCGCTCACCATCGCGCCGCCGGCGGACGATCCACCGAACGCACTGGAGCAGGAAATCCTCGCTTTGGATGCCCACGCCTTCGACCTGCTGGCGTATCTGGTTTGCAGCCACCATGGCAAGGTGCGCATGGCCTGGCATGCCGCACCGGCCGACCAGCAGGCCACCGAGAGCGGGCTGCGCATTCGCGGCATACGTGATGGCGAAACCCTGCCGGCGCTCACGCTCGCCACCGCGCAGGGTGAATACCTGACCCTGCCGCCGAGCCAGCTGCATCTGGATGCCGCCGGCGTGGGCCTGAATCCGCGCACCGGCCGCGGCTGGACCGAGCGCGTGCTCGACTTGCTCGAACGCCACGGCCCCTTCGCGCTCGCCTACCTGGAAGCCCTGCTGCGCGCGGCCGATTGGCGCGCCTCGCGCAGCCCCGTGCCGGACCCGTTCATCGCGGGCAATGGCGACGCGACGCCGACCGACACCGACCCCGCGCTGACCACAGCAGCCCATGGAGACCTCGCATGATCGTCCATCACCTCGACGGCTGCGCCCCGACACCGCTGGCGCATTATCTGAAAGCGCTCGGCATCTTGCGCGTGGTGGCCGAGCAACTCGACCCCAAGGCGCGCGGCTGGTGGGAGGGCGAGCGGTTTTTGTTGGCGAGCGAAAAGGATGAGGGGGAGCTGGTGGAGTTCTTTTTGCAAAGTTATGCGCCGACACCAATTATCAACCCCTGGGGAGCTCGCTCCGGATTCTATTCTGGGTCAAACGAAAAAACATCCCGGACGTTCCTAGAGCGAATTGCAAATTCGAGTGACAAACGCTTTGATGCATTTCGCAAAGTCATAGGCCTTGCGCGCGAAGACATTTCGAGAATAACTGGCGGAAAAAAGCCTGACGATTCAGATAGAAATGCCAAAAAGAATTTGATTCTGGGTTTGAAGCGGGATTTGCGTCTAGGTTCTGATGCATGGCTGGAGGCAGTTATCGCAATCGTGGATGTCAGTGACAAGGGTCTTGAGCAACCCGCAATCTTCGGTACGGGCGGCAACGAAGGCAGCGGCAGTTATACCGCAGCATTCATGAAAGCAGTATACGAATGTCTCATCGATCACTCTTGGGACCGGCAAATCAGATACGCATTGTACGGAGGCGATGTATCCAGCGACGGGCTTTGGTCGGAGTCTTTTGGTCAATTTCTGCCCTCGGGTATGGGTGGTGCATGGGACCTGCTTCTCGCATTCGAGGGTGCCTGCGCTGTCCGATCGTCAGTGGTGAAGCGTAGCGAAAGCATCGGAGGACGCTGGTTATCCTCACCATTCTTTGTCGCGCCTGTGTCGTCGGGATTTTCCAGCTCGGCTCGCTCGGATGAGTTTTTGCTCAAGCAAGGCAAAGAGCTACCCGGCCGGGGTGAGCAGTGGTTCCCGCTTTGGTCGGCGCCGATTACTGCGAAGGAGCTGCAGAATGTTTTCCGGCAAGGCCAAGCCGCAATTAGCCGTAGACGCGCTAGCGACGGATTTTCCATGGCAAAAGCCATCGCGACTCTAGGTGTGTCGCGAGGTATTAATCAGTTCGTGCGTTATGGTTATTTGCAGAGAAATAATCAGGCAACGCATTTCGCCGTCCCGCTGGGTCGATTCGTAGTGCCGGACCGGATCGCGCCGGCGCTGGCCTGTCTGGACGACCTCGATGCCTGGCTGGTGCGGCTGCGGCGTGAAGCTCGTGGAGACAAGGTGCCTGCCCGTTTCACTCTGGCCGAACGATGCCTCGCCGATGCGCTGTTCGCCCTCACCCAGCATCCCGACGAAGCGCCACGCTGGCAACTGGTGCTGGAGCGACTGGCCGATATCGAGGCGATCCAGATCCATGGTGTCGGCGTCAAGGCGGGGCCGATTCCGCGTCTGCGCGCGCAGTGGCTCGAGGCTGCGGACGACGGCAGCGCGGAATTTCGCCTGGCAGCTGCATTTGCGTTGCAATGCGGTGATGCCAGCCATCCCACCCATGACGGCCTACGGCGGCATTGGCTCACCCTGAGCAAAGGCCGCTTCAAGACCACCGGCACCGGCGGCGCACAACGCCTTGCGCCGGATGCCGATCGCGTGATGCAGGGGCGTAGTGGCGAGGCGGACGCGCTGGCCGTGCTGTCGCGTCGCCTGGTCGAGGCCGCGCAGCGCGGCGAGCGCCGGTTGCCGCTCGAACCGGGCTTCGGCATGTCTGCCAGCCGGCACGATCTCGCCCGTCTGCTGGCGGGCGCGGTGGATATCGACCGTTGCCTGCAACTGGCACGCGCGCTGATGGCGCTCGACCGGCAAGACCTTGCAGTGCACCGGCCAAGGCTGACGCCCGCCACACCGGCCGACTGGCCGGACGATGCCTGGTTGGCGATTCGCCTGGCCCTGTTGCCGCGGCCGTTGCCGGATGGACGCCATGCCGGCGTCGATCCGGCCATCGTGCGCCGCCTCGAAGCCGGTGATGCGGCATCCGCCGTGGCGATCGCCACCCGTCGGCTGCGCGCGGCCGACATCCCCTGCGCCGTACGTGTCGCAGCCACCACGCCCGAACTCGCGCGTCGCTACGCCGTGGCGCTCGCCTTCCCCATCAGCCGCCGCGCGGCGGCGCAATTTGTCCAACGCCTGTCACCGTTCGCCAACCAGGAGCACGCCGCATGAATCTCGACCTCGACCCCATCGCCAACGTACCGCGCCTGCTGTTCGAGGTGCCCTTGCGCCCGCTGCAGGGGCAGCGCTTTCAGCCAACCGGTTTTCCGGGTCTAGGCGCCGCCACGTTTCAAACCGCCAGCGGCCAGAGTCTGCTGGTAGAAAGCGCGCAGAGCATGGCCAACCGGCTCGAGCTGACCGTTTGGGATGCCGCCAACAACGACC
>NZ_JAQVGQ010000247.1 GCF_028696615.1 Immundisolibacter sp.
GGCGCGGCGGATGTCCTCGAGTTCCGCCTCGGTCAGCGGGTACTGGAACTGCTCGTTGCGCTCGCGCACGTCCAGGTACCGCATTTCGCGGGCGAGGTTCAGCGTCTCGTCCCACGGCAGGGCGTTCGCCGGGTCGAAGCTGGCCGCCAGTTCCTTGATTTCCTCCGGGCCGTGGAAGATTTCGTCCTCGACCACGGTCTTTTCGAGCTTGGCCGCCAGACGCAGGAACTCGTCGTTGCCCGGCAGGTTGCTCATGCACCAGTGCCAGCCGACCGAGCCGCCCTCGCCCTGGGTCATCAAAAGGCGTGACGTCCAGCGGGGCAGTTCGTTGTAAATCTTCATCCACAGCGTGATGAAGCGGTGATGCTCCGGCCACTTGCGCGCCACGATGGCGCCGGAATCGCCGTGAAAGCCGGCGCCCTGGGCGGTGAACTCGACGTTGAGGTAATGGAACGCCTCACTGTCCGGCGGCTCTGTGCCCTTGCCGAGCGTCAGGTCCAGCAGGTTCATGTAGGCCCGGTAGTGGTCGAGCTCTTCCTTCATGATCACCGCGAAGCGGTCAGCCTCACGCACGCCGATGCCGGTGCCGAGCGCCAGGCGCGCCCGGTCGGCGTACATGTTGGTGGCGCCGTACTCGCGGGCGGCCTGGATCACCACCCAGTTGATGTCGCGCTCGCGGTTGCGCTTGGCCATGTAGGCATCCACCACGCGCTGCTGGGCGGAGGCGCCCTGCGACATGATGTGCAGCGTGTCGCGGACGATATCGGCGGCGGTCGGTGTGGTCATGGTGTCTCCTCCGTTTGTCGTTATGGGCCGCTGCCCCGCCGCGTGGGCGGGGCAGCCTGCGGCGTTACAGCTCGCCGGCGCGCACCTTGGCGCACAGCTCGGCCCAGCCCTTGCCGGCCTTGACCGCGCCTTCCAGGTAATTGGCCGGGGCCGTCAGGTACGGCGGGCGGCAGGGACCGGCCTTCATCCAGCCGCTGGCGTTGATGCGCGCCTTGTCGAGCTGGATGTTGTAGCGCGAGAACTCGGCAAAGCCGCCGGGCGGCATCAGGTGGCCGATGACCGGCGCGGCGGCCGCCCACACGCGCTGCGCGGCGCTCCAGTCGCCGGTCTTGATGGCCTCGCGCACGGTGTCGCGGATGCGGATGGTCATCTCCGGGCCGCCGTTGGCGCAGGGCGACCAAAAGGCGGTGTGGAATTCCGGGTCGATGCGCGCGGCGTCCAGGTGATCGAACTCGATCGGCAGGAAGCGGATGCGCTTTTTCGACACCGCGGTATGCACCGACAGCTGGCCGATGTGGATGTACTTGCAGGTGATGACCTGCGGGATTTCCGCGACGCCGGCCCAGAACGGGGTCGGGAACTGGAACTTGAACGCCTCCGGATTGGCATACACGCAGATTGCCATCTCCGGCACCGCTTCGGCCACGTCGCGGTAGAAGCGCACCGCGTTCGGCACGTCGCACACCTGCCACATGGGCAGGCCGAGCATGGTGCCGTCGGCGCCGATGTCGCGCGCGTGCTTCAGCTGCGTGATGGTGTCGCGGGTGTTCAGCGTGGTCGTGCCGACGAAGATCGGCTTGCGCCCGCGGGCGGTTTCGACCATCACCTCCATCATTTTTTTCTTTTCTTCCCAGGTGATGGTGGCGCCTTCGCCGAAGGTGCCCTGCGCCAGGATGGCATCGACGCCGGCGTTGATGAGGCCGTCGACGGCCCGGGCGACTTCGTCGTAGTCGATGCTGTCCGCGCAGCGCCAGTCTTCGGCGTTGTCGACGGCGGGGGTCGGGATGATGGCCCAGGCGCCGTGAACGTCGTTCACGGTCAGGCGGTCGCGTCGTGCCATACGGGGAGTCCTCGAATTCAGGGAATGAACGAATATGTAAGCTTACTGCCGGCGATGCCGGCCGACCATGTGGTCGGGCGGCAGTTTAACCGGCGGTGCGGGTGAGGCATGTTCAAGAGCGTGTTCGACAAGGTGTGGGCTTTCGACTGCGAGTGGGTGCCAGACCCGGCCGCCGGGCGCGTGCTGTACAAGCTGCCGGCGGACTTGCCGGACCGCGACGTGCTGGCGCACATGTGGCAGCAGGCCGGTGCCAGCGACGACGACCCGATGCCTTTCCTGAAGACGGTCGTGTGCCGCGTGGTGTCGATTGCCGCCGTCACGCGCCAGCGTCGGCGCGACGGCAGCGTGCAGCTGCACCTGTTGTCGCTGCCGCGGGACCCGCACGACCCGACGCAGACCACGGAAAGTCAGGTCATCGGTACGTTTCTGGACGCCATCGGCGAGCACAAGCCGCAGCTGGTCGGTTTCAACTCGATCAACGCCGACCTAAAAATCCTGCTGCAGCGGGCGCTGATCAACGGCCTGTCGGCGGCCGAGTTCTGCCGTCGTCCGGACAAGCCTTGGGAGGGAATTGACTACTTCGCCCGCGGCGATGCCCACGTCGACATCAAGGACATCGTCGGCGGCTGGGGCAAGGCCACGCCCTCGCTGCACGAGCTGGCGGTGTTGTCCGGCATCCCCGGCAAGCTGGACGTGGACGGCAACGCCGTGGCCGAGCTGTGGCTCGGCGGTGAGCTCGACCGCATCGTTGCCTACAACGAGTGCGACGCGCTGACCACGTACCTGGTGTGGCTGCGCCTGGCGCACCTCGGCGGCCATTTCGACGATGCTGCCTACGCCCAGGAGCAGCGGCGCGTGCGCGAGCTCATCGAGCGCGAGGTCGCCGGCGCACGGCCGCACCTGCAGACGTTCCTGGCCGCCTGGCAGCGCCTGGGCGGCGATCAACCGAGTGCGGCCAGCGCCTGATCGAGCCGCCGCCAGTCGGCGGCCGTGCCGGGCAGGCCAAGGCGCAGGCTGGGCGGCGTCTCGAACAGGCGGGTGAGGATGCCACGCCGGGCGAGCGCCTCGTGCAGCGCGCCCGCGTGCGCCGTGCGAACCCACTGGAACAGCGCGCAGCCGCCGGCCGGCGGCAGGCCGTGCGTGGTGAGTAGAGCCGCCAGCCGGGCGCTGTCGCGGGCCAGGCGTGCCCGGGTGCGCGCGATCCAGGTCGCATCGGCGAATGCGCGTGCGGCCGCCCAGCGCGCCGGACCGGCCAGCGTCCAGGGGCCGAGCGTGTCGGCGAGGCGTGCGAGCAGGGCCGATGAGGCGAGCACGAAGCCGACTCTCGCGCCGGCCAGCCCGAAGAACTTGCCGAGCGAGCGCAGCACGATCAGCCCCGGCTGTGGACAGTGGCCGGTGAGGCTGGCCTCGGGTGTGGCGTCGATGAAGGCTTCGTCGACCACCAGCCAGCCGCCCGGCGGCAGGCGCGCGTGCAGCGCCAGCAGCTCCTGCGGCGCAAAGCGCGCGCCGGTCGGGTTGTTGGGGCTGGCGAGCACGACGACGTCGGCGTCGCGGGTATCGAGCAACGCCGCGGCCGGCAGCTCGTGCACGGCGTGACCGGCGCGGCGCCAGGCGTGGGCGTGCTCGGCATACATCGGTGCGAGCAGCGCCACGCGGCCGGGTGCACGCAGGCATGGCAGGGCCTGGATGGCGGCCT
>NZ_JAQVGQ010000248.1 GCF_028696615.1 Immundisolibacter sp.
GGTGGCTGGCGTGGATATGGAGGCGATCACGCACTGGGGTTGGCGGCACTAAGAGCGTGTGAATTTTTCAAGTTCCGAGGCCGGCCGGGGATGGCCGGACGCGAATCGAGCCCTTGAGGGCTCGATTCGCGCGAGCCCGTCCGGGCGCGTACCGGACGGGCGACGCAAGCAATGCGCAGGACGCGCATTTCTTCACAAACCCTGACCGGCCGACGGGCCGTGGCCACTGGCGCCGGCGCGCCTGGCAGGGCATGCTGCAGTGCCCCGCAGGCGTACTGTGCCTGGCGCCGCCCGTCGCCTGCCATTTGCCGGTTTCCATGCTGCACGTTCACCACAGCAACCGTTTGGAGCGCCTGGCCGATCGACTGTGCGAGCTGATCGCCGTGCCGGCCGGCCCGGCGCTGGCGCCCGAGACCCTGGTCGTGCCCAACGCCGGCATGGCGCGCTGGCTGTCGCTGGCGGTGGCGCAGCGCCTGGGTGTGGCGGCGAATCTGGACTGCGTGTTCCCGGCGAGCTTCGTGTGGCGGGTGCTGCGCGCGCAGGAGCCGAGCCTGCCGGCGCTGGCGCCTGCCGAGCAAGGGCCGCTGCTGTTCGGGCTGCTGGCGGCGTTTGCGGCGCCCGACCGGCCGGCCGAGATCGACCGCTACCTGGCCGACGACGACGGCCTGAAGGCCTGGCAGCTGGCGCGGCGCCTGGCCGACTGCTATGAGCGCTATCAGCTGTTTCGGCCCGACTGGCTGGCGGCCTGGGAGGCTGGCGCGGATGCCGGCTGGGACGCCCAGCTGTGGCGCACGCTGGCGGCCGGCCGTCCACACCAGGGACGGCTGTTGCTGGACCTGCTCGGGCGCGCCCGCGCGGGGCGGTTGGTCACCATCGGCCTGCCTGGGCGGCTGTCGGTGTTCGGCCTGTCGGCGCTGGCGCCGGCGTACCTGGCACTGCTGCAGGCGCTGGCCGTGCGCGGCGAGGTGCATCTGTACGTTCCCGATCCCTGCGCCGCCTATTGGCACGAGCTGACCACGCCGCGCGTGCAAGCCAGGCGGCGGCGCTGGGCGCAGCAGACCGTCAGGGCGGAGGATCTCGCCGATGCTGCGGCCGGCGGTCATCCGCTGCTGGCTGCCTGGGGGCAGGCCGGACGCGCCTTCGCGGCGCAGTTGCTCGACTGCGCGGCGCACGAGACCGAAGACTACGACGACCCCGGCGACGCTACCCTGCTGCGGCGCCTGCAGCGCGACCTGCTGCTGCTGGAGCCGCCACAGCCGGCGGCGGTGGCGCCGGGCGACCGCTCGATCGAAATTCACGTCTGCCACAGCCGGCTGCGCGAGGTGCAGGTGCTGCACGACCGCCTGCTGGGGCTGTTCGAGGCGCATCCGGATCTGTCGCCGCGCGACTGCGTGGTAATGGCGCCCGACATCGACGCCTACGCCCCGCACATCACCGCCGTGTTCGACTCGGCGCCGGCCGGCCGGCGCATTCCGTACGCGATTGCCGACCGCGCGCCGCGCGCCGAACGGGCGCTCGCCGCGGCATTCCTGGACCTGCTCGATCTGCCGCAAAGCCGGCTGCCGGCCTCGCAGGTGCTGTCGCTGCTGGAGCTGCCGGCGCTGTGCCGGGCGTTTGGCATCGCGGACGCGAGCCTGCCGCGCCTGCGTGCGCTGGTACAGCAAAGCGGCGCGCGGTTCGCATTCGACGCCGCCGCCCGCGCCGAACTCGGCCTGCCGCCAAGCGACGAGCACACTTGGCGTGGCGGCCTCGATCGCCTGCTGCTGGGGCACGCCAGCTCGCAGCCGCTTGGCGATCTGCTGCCGTTGCCGCTCGCCGACAGCGAGCTTGCGCAGGCCGCTGGCGGCTTTGCCGAGCTGCTGCGGCGCCTGCGCGGCTTGCAGCGCGAGCTGGCCGGTCCGCATCTGCCGGCCGAATGGACGCCCCGTCTACTGGCGGCGCTCGCGCTGTTCGAGCCCGGCGACGAGGACGAGGCCGACACGCTCGCGCTGCTGCGCGGCGCCGTGCTGCGGCTCGAGGCCGAGGCGCAGGCCGGCGCCGGCGCGGCACCGCTGGCGCGGGCGGCGGTCAAGGGCTACCTCAGCGGTGCGCTCGACGAGCCCGGCCCGGCGCGCAGCTTCATCACCGGCGCACTCACCTGCTGCCGGCTGGCGCCGATGCGGGCCATTCCGTTCCGCGTGGTGTGCGTGCTGGGCCTGAACGACGGCGAGTTCCCGCGCCGCGCGCGGCCGGCCGAGTTCGACCGCCTGGCCGGCGACTACCGACCCGGTGATCGGGTGCCGCGCGACGAGGATCGCTACCTGCTACTGGAGGCGCTGCTCGCCGCCCGCGACACGCTGCACCTGAGCTACGTCGGTCGCCGCCAGGCCGACAACGCGCCGCTGCCGCCGTCGGCGCTCATCACCGAGCTGCTCGACGTGCTGCGGCAGATGAGCGACACGGGCGCGCCCGTCATCGTGCATCCGCTGCAGGCGTTCAGCGCGCGCTACGGGCGGGAACCTGATCTGGTCACCTACGCCGGTGAGTGGTTCGAGCGCGCGCCGCCGGCGCCGGTGTTCGCCGCCCAGCCGCTGTCGCCGGCCGATCCGGACGGCTGGACGCTCGATGACCTGCTCGACTTCGTGCGCTCGCCGGCGCGCTGGTTTCTGCGGGGCCGGCTCGGCCTTCGCCTGGGCAAGCTGGACGAGGCGCCGGCCGACGACGAGCCGTTTTATCTGGCCGGCCTCGACGCCTACGCGGTCGGCCAGCAGCTGGTGCAAGCGCACCTGGCCGGCCGCACGGCGGACGACACGTACCGCGCGCTGCGGGCGCAGGGCGCGCTGCCCGCCGCAGCGGCCGGCCGGCGGCTGTTCGACCAGGCTTGGGCGGATGCCGGCGCACTGGCTGCCCGCGCGGCGCCGCTGCTGGCGCAGCCGCAGCCGGACCGGCTGGTCGAGCTCGACATCGCCGGCACCGTGCTCACCGGCCGCCTGCGCGGGCTCACCGCCGCCGGCTTGGTGGACTGCCAATACAGCAAGAACGCTAACGGCCCGCGCGTGCTGTCGCTGTGGGTGCGGCATCTGGCCGTCAATGCCGCCGGCTTGGCGGTGGAAAGCCATCTGTTCACCCGCGAGCAGACGGTGCGCCTCGCGCCGGTGCAAAACGCCGCGGCGACGTTGGCCGACCTCGTGGCGCTGGCGAGACAGGGGCTTTGCGAGCCGCTGCCGCTGCTGCCAAAAAGCGCCTTGGCCTACGCCGCCGCCAACGAGCCTGACAGGGGCCTGCAGGCGGCCTGGAGCGAGTGGAACGGCAACAGTTTCCAGGGCACTGCGGGCGAGCGCGACGACCCCGACCTGCAGGTGGCCTTCCGCGGCCGCGAGCCGCTGCAGGAACCGGCTTTCGCGGAGCTGGCGATGCGCGTGTTCGGCCCCTTGCTGGCAGCGTGGGTGAGGTCGTGAGCAACCGGCTCGACCCGCTCGCGCTGCCGCTGGCCGGCCGGTACCTGATCGAAGCCAGCGCCGGTACCGGCAAGACCTGGACCATCGCCGCG
>NZ_JAQVGQ010000249.1 GCF_028696615.1 Immundisolibacter sp.
GCTGTCGGTCAGGGATTTGTCGGTCTGCGCGGCGGCCAGGCGCTGGTCGATCAGCGTCGCATCCGGCAGCTTGATTTCAGCCGCCGCCAGCCACGCCGGCACCACCATCAGCAGCGCCGCCAGCAGCCGGCGCACGGCACGCATCGGCCCGCCCCCCTCAGGCCGGCGCCATGCGCGCGCGCAGCGCGGCCGCCACCGCCGGGTGCAGGAACACCGACACGTCGCCGCCGAAGCGCGCCACCTCTTTGACCAGGCTCGAGGAGATGAACGCGTGTTGCTCGGCCGGGGTCAGAAAAATGGTCTCGACCTGCGGGCGCAGGTGGCGGTTCATGGTGGCGAGCTGGAACTCGTACTCGAAATCGGACACCGCCCGCAGGCCGCGCAGGATGACTTGTGCCCCCTGACTGGTGACGAAATCGACCAGCAGGCCGTCGATCGGCATCACGCGCACGTTCGGCAGATCACCGATCACCGCGCGCACCAGGTCGATGCGTTCGTCCAGGCCGAACAACGGCTGCTTGCTGATGTTGCGGGCGATGCCGACGATCACCTCATCGAACAGCCGCGCCGCGCGCTGGATGAGGTCGGCATGGCCGTTGGTGATGGGATCGAACGATCCCGGATAGACGACGGTTGCCATGCGCTCCCCTGGGTCGTGGCGTGATGGCCGCAGCGCGGCAGTTCCTCAGCCGCCTTCCCACGCCAGCAGATGATAACCGACCTCCCCGGCGCGCTTGCTGCGCCAGGGCACCAGGCCCGGCGGCAGCTGCGGCATGCCGTCGCGGGCGGCGTGTTCGATGTAGACGCGCGCCTGCGGGGCGAGCTGGCCGCTGGCGGCGAGCTGCGCCAGCAGCGGCGCGAGCGCCTGGTCGGCGAACGGCGGGTCCAGGAACACCAGGTCGAAACGCCGCCCGGCGCCGCGCAAGAACACCGCCGCGTCGGCCTGCCGCACCTCGCCCGCGGGGGCGTCGAGCGCTTTCAAGGTGTCGCGCAGGTAAGCCGCCACGCGCGCATCACGCTCCACCAGCACCGCGCTGTCGGCGCCGCGCGACAGGGCCTCGATGCCCAGCGCCCCGCTGCCGGCGAACAGGTCCAGACAGCGCGCCCCGTCGATGACGCCCTGCAGCCAGTTGAACAGCGTCTCGCGCACCCGGTCGGGCGTCGGCCGGATGCCGGCGTCGGCCGGAAAGCGCAGCCGCCGGCCGCGCCAGCGCCCGCCGATGATGCGCACCTCGTTGCGCGGCCCGCTCATCGGCTGCCGGTCGCCGCATCGCCACCGACGCGGATCAGCACCAGCCGCTCGGGATCGATGCGCCGCGCGAAGGCATCGCGCACCTGCTGCACGGTGACGGCGTTGACGCGCTCGACGTAGCGGTCCAGCCAGTCGAGCGGCAGGCGGTAGAAGCCGATGACGGCCAGGTACTCGACGATGTCCTTGTTGCTGTCCAGGCGCAACGGGAAGCCGCCGGTCAGGTTGCGCTGGGCGGCGGCGAGCTCCTGCTCGCTCGGGCCGTCGGCGATGAACTCGTCCAGCGTCTGGCGCAGCAGCGCGGTTGCCTCGCCGGCCTGATCGCCGCGCGTCTGCAGGCCCATCACGAACGGTCCGGCCGCCCGCATGGGGATGAAATAGCTGTAGGCGCTGTAGGCAAGGCCGCGCTGCTCGCGAATCACGTTGCTGACGCGCGACACCAGGCCCGAACCGCCCAACACGTGGTTGCCGACCACCAGCGGGAAATAGTCCGGATCATCGCGCGTGAGCACCGGCGCGCCGAGCAGGATGTGCGCCTGCGCCGACGGGTGATGGATACGCTCGTTCACCTCCTGCGCCAACGGCAGCACGGCGCCGAGCGCCGGCGCCGGCGCGCCGGACGGCAAACCGGACAGCAGGCGCTCGGCGAGCGCCTGCGCGGCCGGGCGGTCCAGATCGCCGACGATGGCCAGCACGGCGTTGCGCGCCACGTAGTAGCGGCGGTGGAAACCCTGCGCGGCCGACCGCGTCAGCAGCGCCAGCGTCTCGGGCTCGCCGTCCGGCCAGTTGGCGTACGGATGGCTGCGGTAGGCGGCCTGGTAGAAGGCGCGGCTGGCGATCTGCCCCGGCTGCTCGCGCTGCTGCGCCAGCGCCACCTCGAGCGTGCGCCGGGCACGCGCCACCGCATCGTCGGGAAAATCCGGCTTGGCCAGGATGCGCGCGAGCAGGTCCACCGCCGGGCCGAGCTGCGGCGCATCGACCAGCGAGCGCAGCGACACCACCGCCATGTCGCGCTCGGCCTGCGCGCCGTACTGCGCGCCAAGGCGCTCGAAACCGCTGGCGATGGCCTGCGCGTCCAGCCCGTCGGCGCCGTCGAACAGCAGCCCGCTGGTGAAGCGCGCCAGCCCCGGGGTGGCGTCGTCGCGGGCGGAACCGGCGTCGAAGGCCACGCGCAGGTCGACGATCGGCAGATCCGGCGTGCTGACCAGCAGCACCCGCGCGCCGCTGGCGGTGGTCCAGGTGTCGATGGCCGGGATGGCGCCGGCGGCGCCGCTGAGCAGGCCGGCCAGCAGGCCGAACAGCGCCTGGCGCAGCGGGCGTGTCATCAAACCGCGTTCCGTGGCGCGCATGTCAGCCCCCGATGTCGTTGCGACCGCCCGGCAACACCGCCGGCGGGCGTTTGGGCAAGGCGCCCGGCTGCGGGCGCAGCACGCCCACGGTGAGCTTGTCCTCGCCCAGATAGCGCATCGCCACCTGCTGCACCTGCTCGGGCGTGACGGCGCGGATGCGCCGCACGTAGTCCTCGCCGACGCGCCAACCGATGCCGATGGTCTCCAGCAGACCGATGCGCATGGCCTGGTAGAACACCGAGTCGCGCTGGAACACCTCGGCCGCCACCACCTGCGCCTTGACGCGCTCGAGCTCGTCGGCCGCCACCGGCTGCTGGGCCAGCGCCCGCACCTGGGCGCGCAGGGCCTGTTCGAGTTCCTCGACCGTGTGGCCCGGCGCCGGCGTGCCTTCCAACAGGAACAGCCCCGGCGCGCGCTGGAAGGCGCGGTAGCCGGCGCCGGCGCTGGCGGCGATTTCCTGGCCACGGCGCAGCTGGCTGGCCAGGCGCGCGCTCTCGCCGCCGTCGAGCACGCCGGCCAGCACCTCCAGCGCGTACGGCTCCCAATCGGCGGCGTCGGCGCTGGCCGACGGCACGTGATAACCCATGAGCAGGTACGGCACCTCGGCCGGCGCTTTCAGTTCCAGGCGCCGCTCGCCGCGCTGGGCGGGCTCCATCTGCCGTTTCAGCGGCGCCACCTGCCCGCCCGGCAGGCCGCCGAAATAGCGCCGCGCCAGCGAGAACACCCGCGCCGGGTCGACGTCGCCGACCACCACCAGCGTGGCGTTGCTGGGTTGGTACCAGCGCCGGTACCAGTCCTTCAGATCGTCCACGGTCAGCGTGGCCAGGTCGTCCTCCCAGCCGATCACCGGGTTGCGGTACGGGTGCGCCAGGAAGGCGACGGCGTTGAACTGCTCGTAC
>NZ_JAQVGQ010000250.1 GCF_028696615.1 Immundisolibacter sp.
GTGGCTACACAAATGGATAGCCTTGAGACCATCCTCGCAATCGGCCGCCCGGACCCGGCCGACGCCGGGCCCGGGGCGTCATTCAGGCCGCCGGCTGCTCCAGGCTGTAGTCCGGCACTTCCACTTCGACGTCACCGTCCAGCAGCTTGGTGACGCAGGACAGGCGCGCGTTCGGCGGCGCGCCCTCGGCCGCCAGCGTGCGCAGCTCGGTCGGGAACGGCGCACTCAGGTGCTCCATGCCGGACACGATCAGCACGATGTCCGACCCGCAGCTGCCGAGCCCGCAGGAGGTGTGGATGGGGACCCCGCCGCGGCCCTTGATGAGGCCGAGCAGGCTCGAGCCCGGCATCACCTTGCGCCACGGGCCGCCGTTGATGCGGATGCGTGCCACTGGGTTTGCCTCGGGGCCTTACCAGCGCGCCACGGCGTCGAACAGGCCGGTGCCGATGGCATTGGCCACCAGGCTGGCGCCGGCGATGCAGGCCTTCTGGGTGTTGATGTCGTCGTCGGCGACGTATTTTTCGAGCACCCGCAGGCCCTCGTTACCGTGCTCCATCTCGACCTCGCCGCCGTGGATACGGAACCACTCGGCGTCTTCCTCGGCCAGGCCGTAGTGCTTGATGGCCGCCTCGCCGATGCGCCCGAACACGGCCGGCACCACGCTTTCCACGCCCACCGCGGTGGCCGCCATGCCCTCGATCCACGGCCGGTGGAACACGTAGCCCTCGATCACCATGCGCAGCATGTGGATGTAGGGATCGTAGTCGAACGACACCCAGTCCGGGCCTTCCAGAATCGCGTCGCCGGGACCGCCCAGCGCATTCACCGCCTGCGCCAGCAGGAACGGGTGGTCGCGCTCGATGTAGGCGTTCTCCAGCAGCGCGGCCTTGACCTGGTGGTCGTTCTTGGGGCAGCCGGCGGCCAGCGCCGACACGTACTCCGGAAAGCCGGTGATGACCCAGCACAGGTTGGCCATCATGCGGGCGAACTTGTCCTTGGGCAGGCGGCCGGCCTCGATGTCCTTGAGCACCGGATGCGCCAGCGCGGCGGCGGCGACCGGCTCCAGGATGTCGTTTTTGAGATGCCTCAGCCAGTCGGCTTTGACGTCGATGAGGTAAGCGGTGTGAACGTCTTGGGCTACGGTAGCCATGTGTGCTCCTCCGATGCGGATGATGCCGTCGTGGCCGCGAGCCGGCGGCGGCGTAATCGAACCGTACGGCCTACCCATCCGTGGCGCCGTGCGTGCGATCCCTGTCGTCTGCGGCGGCCTCCTGCCGCGCCGTCCTGCCGCCCGACCCTGGGCGGCGCATCAAAAAACCCGGTGCCGGCGGCAGGACGGCCGCCGGCACAGCAGCCCTCGACTCAGGCCGAGCCCGCCTTGACGGCGGTTTCGTCTTCCGGCGCCACCATGTCGAGGTCCATGCCAAAGCCGGACGCCTCCACCTCGTGGCCCCAGATGTCGGCCGAGTAATACTCCTGCTGGCTTGGCGCGCTGCGGGCGCCCCAGCCGATCTCGGACAGCCAGCCGGACGGATTGCCGCAGTAGAAGGTGACCGCCTGATCGTTGGAGTGCTTGCCGATGTCGATGCCGACCGGAATCTTGCGCGCCCGCACCGCGTGGTAGGCGACGCCCAGGTCGTTCAGGTCCGTGTACTCCAGCATCAGGTGGTTGATGCGCTTTGGCATCGGGCCGCCCAGGAAGGCCACCGAGTGCTGGCGCGCGTTGCAGTGCATGAAGGTCGGCATCACCACCGAGCCGTCCGGCTGGCGCAGCTTGTATTCCACCGAGCCGCGCATGCCGAACACCTTGGTGTAGAAGTCGTAGGCGGCCTTGACGTCGCTCTGGCGCAGGATGCAGTGGCCGAGGCCCTGATCGCCGGTCACGAAGCGGCCGAACATCGGCCGGCCGGGGTGGAACGGCCGGAAGGTCATCACTTCGGGACCGTAGAACACTTCGGTCGGGTTGCCGCCCGGGTCGGTCAGCTTCAGCAGCCCCAGCACGCGGCGCTCGTCGCACTCGGCGCTGCTCGCCCAGCGGTACGGCACCTTGGCGGCCTCGAGCTGGGCGGCCATCTCTTCGAGCTCGTCCGGGCCCGGCACGCGCCAGCCGATGTAGGCCAGGTCGTCCTCGTTGCTCTTGTGCAGCACGAAGCGGTGGTGCCACTCGTCCAGGCGCAAATACTTGCGGTCGCCCTCGCCGGCGTCGTGCAGCTCCATGCCGATGATTTCGGTGGCAAAGCTCTCCCACGCCGCCATGTCGGTGACGTTGAAGCCCATGTAACCGAGTTCCGTGACCTTGACCATTGCTATCTCCCCGCCGGTGACGATGCGCCGCAGCCGCTGTGCTGCCGACTGTGCGGCATTACGCCACGCGCGCTGCGGCGAAACTTGACCCACGTCAGGCCCGGCGCTCGCTGTACCGGCGCGGCGGCCATCGCTTATCCTGCCGAACGACCAACAGGCCAAGCCTGACGGGCCGAGCCACGTACCCACTCGAGAAGGAGAAACCCGCCCATGAGCGAACCGCAGGTCACCTATGCGCGTGACGGCCACGTCGCCATCCTCACCATGAACCGCCCCGAGGCCATGAACGCCATGTCCGTGGCCATGCTGACCGACCTCACCGCGGCGGTGCGCCGCTACGCCGAGGACGACGAGGCCTGGGTGGGCGTGCTGCGCGGCGAGGGCCGGGCGTTTTGCACCGGCGGCGATCTGAAAGAAGCGCTGGAGCTGATCGGCGACCGGCCGGAAAACTTCTACGTGATGCCGCGCCAGGGCCTGGAAGCCTTTGCCCTGGTGCGCGCGACGCCCAAGCCCATGATCGCCGCCGTGCACGGCTACTGCATGGCCGGCGGCCTGCTGCTGGCGAATGCCTGCGACCTGATTGTGGCCGGCGAGTCGTGCAAGTTCGGCATTCCGGAAACCTCGGTCGGCATGCCGACCATGGGGTACCTGGACCTGTGGAAGTACATGGGCCCGCGCGTGTTCATGGAAAAAGTACTCACCGCCGAGCCGTTCGGCGCCGCCGAGGCCAAGGCCTGCGGTCTCATCAACCGCGTGGTACCGGACGATCAGGTGCAGGCCGAGGCGATGAAGCTGGCACAGAAAATCGCCAGCAACTCGCCGCGCTCGGTGGCCGCCCACACGCAGGCCGTGCGCCTGTCGGTCAAGTACAACCGCGAGGTGCTGGAAGAGTTCCAGCGCCAGATCTGGGACCCGGTGGTATTCGGGCAGGACATCCAGGAGGGCCTGTCGTCGTTTCGCGAACGCCGCAAGCCGCAGTGGAAGAACCGCTGAAGAGCGGCATGGGAGCGCTGTAGGAGCGGCTTCAGCCGCCAAAACGCGACGTCCCAAGGCGGGAAGATTCGCGGCTGAAGCAATGGTTTGAATGGCTTGGCAGCGGCTGGGACAGAACCCCGCCCAGCGCAGGAGGAACGCCATGCTCGAACTCACCGAACCCGAACACATCCGCCTGCTGCGCGATCAACTACG
>NZ_JAQVGQ010000251.1 GCF_028696615.1 Immundisolibacter sp.
GGGCCATCTGGGTCCGGGTGCGCAGCCGGTCGTCGGTTTCTCCCTCCAGGCGCTCGACGCCCAGGTAGGCGGCCAGGTGCTCGAGATCGGCGCCGGTGGCGTAGGCGAGCATGACGGCCCGGGCGGCGTCGTTGACCCGTGCGCGCAGCAGGACCTCGCGGTAGGACGACTCTTCCAGGAACTTGGTGAGGGGCTCGGATTCGAGGGCGAGGACGGCGGCGAGCTCGGCCTGGCGATCGGCGGGGAAGAGGTCAATGAGGTCTTGCTTGCGCGCGGCCAGGATGGCCTCGTAGCTGTAGGTCTCGACGACGGTGGGGGGCGGGAGCCGGCTGAGGTCGATCATGCCAGGCGCTCGGTGAGGGTGACGGGCTGCAGGTTGCGCGGGCTGTCGAGCCGGGTGCCGTCGAGGGTGACGCTGGCACGGCCGCCGATGTCGACGCTGATGGTGCAGCGGCTGAGGCTGAGGCGCGGCTCCCAGCGGACCAGGGCGGCGACGATGGCGGCCTGGAGCCTGAGCCTGTTGGCCGGGTTGCCGGGGTGGTCGATGAGGTCAGGGACGTGGCTGCCGTAGTCGCGGCGCATCACCCGGGTGCCGATGCGGGTGGTGAGGATGTCGCGGACTGACTGGCGCAGGTGGTCGAGGCCAGTGATGGCGCGGCCTGTGGCGGAATCCATGCCGATCATTGCGCGGGCATCCCGGTGTTGCTGCCGCCCGGCAGGATGCCGGTGTGGACGTGGGTCTTGAGGCTGATGCCGTCGGCGATGACGTCGCCGGTGACGTGCACGGCGCCGGTGGCGACGATCTCGACGCTGGCACCGTCAGGCAGGGCGATGCGGTAGAGGTGGGCGGCGTGGTCGTACTGGATCGAGGCGCCGTCCGGGTAGGTGGTGAGGTGAACCGACTCGGCGTCGCTCGGGGCCGGGTGGGCATCCCGGTAGATGGCCGGCAGGACGATGGCGGCGGCCGGCTCGCCACTGGGCGACAGGAGGGTGACCTGTTCGCCGACGGTGGGCGGGTCCCAGGTGCGGGTGGTGCCGGCTCGGCCGGTACTCCACGGCAGCCAGCCGGTGAGGAGGTTTCCTGTCTGGACGCGGACGCGGGCGGTGGCGTGGTCGATGGCCGCGACCGTGCCGACCCGGACGATGTTGTCCAGGCGGCGGCGGAGTTCGATGAGGGCGGCGGCGGTGTCCATGGGGTGACCTTACCCACGCGCACACGAGGCGGCGACCGGTTAAGGCTGTATGGGCGCGCTATACACCACCGGCCAGGTGGTGGAGGACGATGTCTTCGACGGCCTGGACGTCGGCGTCTGGGATGCCGAGCAGTCGGCGTGCCGGGTAGGTGTATTCCGGGCCGCGGCGGCGGTTGACGCGGTCGCGCAGGCCACGTTGGTGGACCTTGGCGATGGCCTGTACTGAAGCGGAGAAGGCGACGGTGGCCTCGTCGGGCTTGGCTTCGGTCTTGAGGTAGCGGGCGGTGCGCAGCTTGCCGAACATCTTGCCGCGGCGGATCCGGCCTTTCTTGCCGCGCAGCTGCGGCTTGCGGGGTTCGAATGCCTGGCCGTCCGGGTCGACCTGGTCGGCGATGCGGCCGGTGTTGCGGCGGCGCAGGTCGGCGGCGATGGCGCGGGCGAGCTTGCGCCTGGCCGGTGGGTCGAGACGGCCGATCAGGGCACTACACCAGGCGTCGATCGGTTCCAGTTCGGAGGTCATCCGATCTGCTCGTAGTCGTGATTTCGGCCGATGAAGAGTTCAAAGCCAACCGGTCCGCCAAGGTCGGGCAGCGCGGGCTCGTCGAGGTGGGTGGCGGTCCAGCCGCCGGCGCCGTCGTCGGCGACCAGGACGGCCTCGCGGATGGGTAGCTTGATCAGGACGTCGGCGGTGTCCTTGTCGATGATCTCGGCCTCGTACTGGATGGCCTGTTCGGCGCTGTCCGGATTCTGCAGGAGGGCGGGTTCGTTTACGGCGAGCCAGGCGAGCAGGGGGACGATGAGGGTGTCGGCGTGGTCGGTGTAGTCGGTGACCAGGATGTGCAGCTCATAGCGGTATTCGTAGCCGAGGCTGCACGGGCGGGCGGCGATGGCGCCGCGCTCGATGTAGAGGCTGAGCCGCTCGGGGTGCTTGCGCAGTGCGGCCACGTTGGCCACGAGGTGGGCTCGGACCTGCTTGGCCTTGTTCACTGGGCGTCATCCTCTCCGGCCGAGGTCTGGCGGTGCCAGGCGTTGAGGAGGTCGAGGTACATCAGGGTGGTTTCGGAACACTCGAACTCGAGGTCGGCCGGCTTGGGGGCGGGGTCGGGCTGCCGTGCCGGAGTTCCTGAGGGAGCAGGTACAGGGTCGGCGGGGGCCGGTCCAGTGACAGGGGAGGGCGCGGGAACTGGGGGCAGGGTACGGCTACCGGTACCGGCGCCGGGATCGCGCAGGCGGCGAGCAGAGCGGAGCAGGCCAAGGCCATAAGCGTGCGCATCGTCGGTGTCCTTGTTGATGTGGGTCTGGTTGCGTTCGACGCGGACTTTGCGCGCCGTGGCGGCCTGGCCTACGGCGCGGGCCCGGTCCTGGAATTTCTCGGCTTCGCGCTCGGCTTTGTTGATGCCGGTGATCAGGCCGTAGCCGTACATGGCGGCGCCGAGGCCGGCCAGTACGGCCCAGCGGATGAGGATGGGCGGGATGGGGATCATTGGGAGCTGTGGCGCTCGTAGGCTAGGGCGAGGCGGACGTCGTAGTGGTTGTCCTTGTAGCTCGGTCCGTTGTAGCGCTTGGCGAAGTCGGCCCACTTGCGGGCCTTGAGGGCGCGCAACAGGCCTTCATCGGCGGCGATGAAGGCGACGAAGGCTTCGAGGTGGGCGCACTCGCTGGCGTCCATTGCGGTGACGAAGTCGATGACGTCGTCGTAACCGCAAGTGGCGTGGTGGAAGCCCATGATCTGGTAGCGGCCCCAGCTGGCGGAGCGCAGCGCGCAGTCAAAGTCGATGGCGCGGGCGTGCTGGAGGCGGAAGTGCTCGGAGGCGCCGCCCATGTAGCCGCCGCGCTTGGGGTTGACGAGATCGGGGTAGCGGCCGGCCAGGGCGTCGGCGTCATGGCCGGCCTGGGCCAGCTCGCGGTACATGATGTGCCGCTCGTAGAGGATGACGGGGCGGCCGTCGCTGAGGAACCCGGCGCCGGCGGTCTCGACCTCGGAGACGGCCATGATGCTGGCGACCGGGACATCGAGTCGGGCGGCGGCGGTGTCGAGTGCGGTCTGGGTGAGCAGCTTGCTGGTGTCGTCGCCGCGCAGCGCGGCCAGGGTGCGGGGGCCGGCGATGCCGTCGACGACGAGGCCGAGGTCGGCCTGGAAGCGGCGGACGGCGGCGGCCGTGGCGTCGCCATACCAGCCGTCCTGGGTGGTGGTGTAGCCGCGCTGGTTGAGCCGGTACTGGAGGTCGCGCACGGCGGCGCCGGTGTCACCCTGTTGCATGGTCGTCTCCTCGGATGAGATCGATGATTGGATTTCTG
>NZ_JAQVGQ010000252.1 GCF_028696615.1 Immundisolibacter sp.
CAGAAATCCAATCATCGATCTCATCCGAGGAGACGACCATGCAACAGGGTGACACCGGCGCCGCCGTGCGCGACCTCCAGTACCGGCTCAACCAGCGCGGCTACACCACCACCCAGGACGGCTGGTACGGCGAAGCCACGGCCGCCGCCGTGCGCCGCTTCCAAGCCGACCGCGGCCTCGTCGCCGACGGCGTCGCAGGCCCCCGCACCCTGGCCGCCCTGCGCGGCGACGACACCAGCAAGCTCCTCACCCAGACCGCCATCGTCAACGCCGCGGCCCGCCTCGACGTCCCGGTCGCGAGCATCATGGCCGTGTCTGAGGTCGAGACTGCCGGCGCCGGCTTCCTCTCCGACGGCCGCGCCGTCATCCTCTACGAGCGCCACGTCATGTACCGGCAGCTGGGCCAGGCCGGCCACGACGCCGACGCCCTGGCCGCCCGCTACCCCGACCTGGTCAACCCCAAGCGCGGCGGCTACATGGGCGGCGCCTCCGAGCACTTCCGCCTCCAGCACGCCCGGGCCATCGACGTCGACTGCGCCCTCCGCTCAGCCAGCTGGGGCCGCTACCAGATCATGGGCTACAACCACGCCGCGTGTGGTTATGACGACGTCATCGACTTCGTCACCGCCATGGACGCCAGCGAGTGCGCCCACCTCGACGCCTTCGTCGCCTTCATCGCCGCCGACGATGGCCTGCTCCGCGCCCTCCAGGCCCGCAAGTGGGCCGAGTTCGCCAAGCGCTACAACGGCCCGGCCTACAAGGACAACCACTACGACGTCCGCCTCGCCCGCGCCTACGACCGGTACAGCGCGCAATGATCCCCATCCCGCCCATCCTCGTGCGCTGGGCCGCCCTGGCCGGACTCGGCGCCGCACTGTATGGCTATGGCCTGATCAACGGCATCCACAAGGCCGAGCTCGAGGCCGAGAAGTTCCAAGACGCAACCCGCGCCATCGGCCAGGCCGCCCATGCGCGCAAGGCCCGCGTCGAACGCACCCAGACCACCATCAACAAGGACACCGACGATGCGCACGCTTATGGCCTTGGCCTCCTCCGCACTGCTCGCCGCCTGCGCGAACCCGGCGCCGGTCCAGGTAGCCGTACCCTGCCCGCGGTTCCCCCTCCCGCCCATGTCGCTGGACCGGCCGCCGCCGACCCTGTACCTGCTCCCTCCGGCACTCCGGAACGGCAGCCCGATACCGCCCCCGATCCGGCCGACATCGAATTCGACTGCGCCGAAACCACCCTGATGTATCTCGACCTGCTCAACGCCTGGCACCGCCAGACAGACGCCGGCCAGGAGGATGCTCCATGAACAAGTCCCAGCAGGTCCGGGCCCATCTGGTGGCCCACGTCGCAGCCCTACGGAAACACCCCGAGCGGCTCAGCCTCTACATCGAGCGCGGAGCCATCGCCGCACGCCCGTGCAGCCTGGGTTTCGAATACCGGTACGAACTCCACATCCTCGTCACCGACTACTCCGACCACGCCGACACTCTCATCGTCCCCCTGCTCGCCTGGATCGCCGTCAACGAGCCCGCCCTGCTGCAGAACCCGGACACCGCCGAGCAGACCATCCAGTACGAGGCCGAGATCCTCGACAATGACACCGCCGACGTCCTGATCAAGCTGCCCATCCGCGAGGCTGTCCTGGTCGCCGACGACGGCGCCGGCGGCTGGACCGCCACCCACCTCGACGAGCCGCCGCTCCCCGACCTGGGCGGCCCGGTCGGCTGGGAACTCTTCATCGGTCGCAATCACGACTACGAGCAGATCGGATGAACTCAGAGCTGGAGCCGCTCGACGCCTGGTGCAGCGCCCTGATCGGCCGCCTTGAGCCAGCGGCCAGGCGCCAGCTCGCCCGCGCCATCGCCGCCGACCTTCGCCGCCGCAACACCGTCCGCATCGCCGACCAGGTCGACCCGGACGGCCAGGCATTCGAACCCCGCAAGCCGCAGCTGCGCGGCAAGAAAGGCCGGATCCGCCGCGGCAAGATGTTCGGCAAGCTGCGCACCGCCCGCTACCTCAAGACCGAAGCCAAGCCCGACGAGGCCGTGGTCGCCTTCGCCGCCTCTGTCCAGGCCATTGCCCAGGTCCACCAACGTGGCCTGCGCGACCGCGTCAACCGCCGCCACGGCCCGGAATACCACTACCCGGCCCGCCGCCTGCTCGGCATCCCCGACACCGACGTCCAGGCCGTCGGTGACATCGTCCTCCACCACCTGGCCGGTGGTGTATAGCGCCGCCATACCACCGTATCAGGTCGCCGAGTCGCGGGCGCGTGGGTAAGTTCGCCCCATGGACACCGCCGTCGCCCTCATCGAACTACGCCGCCGCCTGGACAACCTTGTCCGCCTCGGCACCGTCGCCGAAATCGACCACGGCACCGCGCGCGTCCGCGTCCAGACCGGCAACCTCCTCACCGGCTGGCTTCCCTGGTGCACCCGCCGCGCCGGCGATACCCGCACCTGGGACCCGCCCACCGTTGGTGAGCAGGTCGTCCTGATGTCCCCGAGCGGCGAACCCGCCGCCGCCATCGTCCTCCAGGCCATCTACCGCGACGCCCACCCCGCCCCCAGCGCCGAGGCCGCGGCGCACGTCGTCAGCTACCCGGACGGCGCCTCGATCAAGTACGACCACGCCGCCCACCTCTACCGCATCGCCCTCCCGGACGGCGCCCGGGTCGAGATCGTCGCCACCGGCAACGTCCACGTCACCGGCGACGTCATCGCCGATGGCGTCAGCCTGAAGACCCACGTCCACACCGGCATCATGACCGGCGGCAGCAACACCGGGATGCCCGCGCAATGACCGGCATGTCCGCAACCACCGGCCGCGCCCTCACTGGCCTAGACCACCTGCGTCAGTCCATCCGCGACATCCTCACCACCCGCATCGGCACCCGGGTGATGCGCCGCGACTACGGCAGCCACGTCCCAGACCTCATCGACCACCCCGGCAACCCGGCCAACAAGCTCAGGCTACAGGCCGCCATCGTCGCCGCCCTGGTCCGCTGGGAACCGCGCCTCAGCCTCACCCGCTGCACCATCAGCGTCGACCTCGGCGGCCGCGCCAGCGTCACCTTCGAAGGCACCCGGCTCGACAGCCCCAGGACCCTGCAACCCGTCACCATCACCGAGCGCCTGGCATGATCGACCTCAGCCGGCTCCCGCCCCCCACCGTCGTCGAGACCTTCAGCTACGAGGCCATCCTGGCCGCGCGCAAGCAAGACCTCATCGACCTCTTCCCGGCCGAGCGCCAGGCCGAGATCGCCGCCGTCCTCGCCCTCGAATCCGAGCCGCTGACCAAGTTCCTGGAAGAGTCCTCATACCGCGAGGTCCTGCTGCGCGCCCGGGTCAACGATGCCGCCCGGGCCGTCATGCTCGCCTACGCCACCGGCGCCGATCTCGAGCACCTGGCCGCCTACCTGGGCGTCGAGCGCCTGGAGGGAGAAACCGACGACCGGCTGCGCACCCGGACCCAGATGGCCC
>NZ_JAQVGQ010000042.1 GCF_028696615.1 Immundisolibacter sp.
TTACTCGATCACCTTGGTAACCACGCCGGCGCCGACGGTGCGGCCGCCTTCGCGGATCGCAAACCGCAGCCCCTCGTCCATGGCGATCGGCGTGATCAGCGACACTTTGAGGTTCACGTTGTCGCCCGGCATCACCATCTCGGTGCCCGCCGGCAGCTCGCAGCTGCCGGTCACGTCGGTGGTCCGGAAGTAGAACTGCGGACGGTAGCCGTTGAAGAACGGCGTGTGACGGCCGCCTTCTTCCTTGGACAGCACGTACACCTCCGCTTCGAACTTGGTGTGCGGGGTGATGGAACCCGGCTTGCACAACACCTGACCGCGCTCGACTTCGTCGCGCTTGGTGCCGCGCAGCAGCACGCCGATGTTGTCGCCCGCCTGCCCCTGGTCCAGCAGCTTGCGGAACATCTCCACGCCGGTGCAGGTGGTCTTGATGGTCGGGCGCATGCCGACGATCTCGATTTCGTCACCCACTTTGATGACGCCGCGCTCGACCCGACCGGTCACGACGGTGCCGCGACCGGAAATGGAGAATACGTCTTCCACCGGCATCAGGAATGGGCCGTCGATGGCCCGCTGCGGCTCCGGAATGTAGGTGTCGAGCGCGTCCACCAGCTTCAGGATGGCCGGCACGCCGATCTCGCTCTGGTCGCCCTCGAGCGCCTTCAGCGCGCTGCCGACGATGACCGGCGTGTCGTCGCCCGGAAAACCGTACTGGCTCAGCAGCTCGCGCACTTCCATCTCGACCAGCTCGAGCAGCTCGGGGTCGTCCACCATGTCGGCCTTGTTCAGGAACACGACGATGTACGGCACGCCCACCTGACGGGCCAGCAGGATGTGTTCGCGCGTCTGCGGCATCGGGCCGTCCGCCGCCGATACCACCAGGATGGCGCCGTCCATCTGCGCCGCACCGGTGATCATGTTCTTCACGTAGTCGGCGTGGCCGGGGCAGTCGACGTGCGCGTAGTGACGGTTCGGCGACTCGTACTCGACGTGCGCGGTCGCAATGGTGATGCCGCGCGCCCGCTCTTCCGGCGCGTTGTCGATCTGGTCGTAGGCCTTGAACTCGCCACCGAACCGTTCCGCGCCTACTTTCGTCAGCGCCGCCGTCAGCGTGGTCTTGCCGTGATCCACGTGACCGATCGTCCCGACGTTCACATGCGGCTTGGTTCGCTCAAATTTGGCCTTGGACATGACTCACACCCTTCGCTTATCTGACCCGTCCGGCGGACGTTACTGGTTGATGACCTTCTGGGCGACGCTGGCGGGCGCCTCCAGATACTTGCTGAATTCCATCGAGTACGTGGCCCGGCCCTGCGTTGCCGAACGCAGGTCGGTGGCATAGCCGAACATCTCCGCCAGCGGCACTTCGGCGCGCACCAGCTTGCCGGCCGGCGAGTCGTCCATACCCTGGATGACGCCGCGCCGGCGGTTCAAATCGCCGACCACATCACCCATGTATTCCTCCGGGGTCACGACCTCGACCTTCATGATCGGCTCGAGCAGCACCGGATTCGCCTTGCGGGCGCCTTCCTTGAAGGCCATGGAGCCGGCGATCTTGAACGCCATTTCGTTCGAATCGACGTCGTGATACGAACCGTCGAACAGCGTGACCTTGACGTCCACCACCGGGTAGCCCGCCAGGATGCCGTTACCGAGCGCTTCCTGTACACCTTTGTCCACAGCCGGGATGTACTCACGCGGCACCACGCCACCGACGATGCCATTCACGAACGCGTAGCCGGCACCCGGCTCCTGCGGCTCGATGCGCAACCACACGTGGCCGAACTGGCCGCGGCCGCCGGTCTGGCGCACGAAGCGTCCTTCCTGTTCCACCGACTTGCGGATGGTTTCGCGATACGCTACCTGCGGCGCGCCGACGTTGGCCTCTACCTTGAACTCGCGCCGCATGCGGTCGACGATGATCTCGAGGTGCAGCTCGCCCATGCCAGAAATGATCGTCTGGCCGGACTCCTCGTCGGTGCGCACCCGGAACGACGGGTCTTCCTGCGCCAGCTTCTGCAGCGCGATGCCCATCTTTTCCTGGTCGCTCTTGGTTTTGGGCTCCACCGCCACCGAGATCACCGGCTCCGGGAATTCCATGCGCTCGAGCGTGATGACGGCCTTTTCGCTGCACAGCGTGTCGCCGGTGGTGACGTCTTTCAGACCCACCGCGGCGGCGATGTCGCCGGCGCGCACTTCTTTGATTTCCTCTCGGCTGTTGGCATGCATCTGCAGGATGCGGCCGACACGCTCGCGCTTGCCTTTGACCGGGTTGTAGACGCTGTCACCCGAGGTCAGCACGCCCGAGTAGACGCGGAAGAACGTCAGCGTGCCCACGAACGGATCGGTGGCGATCTTGAACGCCAGCGCGGCAAACGGCGCATCATCATCGGCCGGGCGCGTGGCTTCCTCGCCGCGCTCATCGACGCCGCGCACCGGCGGCTTGTCGACCGGCGACGGCAGCAGCTCGATCACCGCATCCAGCATGGCCTGCACGCCCTTGTTCTTGAAGGCGGAGCCACACAGCATGGGGACGATCTCGCCGCGCAGCACGCGCGCTCGCAAACCGCGGCGGATGTCGTCGGCCGACAGTTCGCCGCCCTCGAGGTAGCGATCCATCAGCTCCTCGTCGGCCTCCGCGGCCGCCTCGACCATCTTTTCGCGGTACGACTCGCAGGCGGCCTTCATGGCGTCCGGAATGGCGCGCGCCTCGTAGCTCATGCCCTGCGTGGCGTCGTCCCAATAAATGGCGCGCATGCCGATGAGATCGACCACGCCCTCGAAGTTTTCCTCGGCGCCGATCGGTAGCTGGATCGGCACCGGGTTGGCGCCCAGACGATTCTTGACCTGGTCCACCACGCGCAAAAAGTTGGCGCCGGCGCGGTCCATCTTGTTCACGAACGCAAGACGCGGCACGCCATACTTGTTGGCCTGACGCCACACGGTCTCCGATTGCGGCTCGACGCCGCCGACCGAGCAGAACACCGCCACCGCACCATCGAGCACGCGCAGCGACCGCTCGACTTCGATGGTGAAGTCGACGTGACCGGGCGTGTCGATGATGTTGATGCGGTGCTGCGGGTACTGCTTGTCCATACCCTGCCAGAAGCAGGTGGTCGCAGCGGACGTGATGGTGATACCACGCTCCTGCTCCTGCTCCATCCAGTCCATGGTGGCGGCGCCGTCGTGCACCTCGCCCATCTTGTGCGACACGCCGGTGTAGAACAGGATGCGTTCCGTGGTGGTCGTCTTGCCGGCATCGATGTGGGCCATGATGCCGATATTGCGGTAACGCTCGATCGGGGTGGTGCGCACGACTGGGTACTCTGTCGAATCGGTTCGGAATCCGCCGCTTTACCAGCGGTAATGCGAGAAGGCCTTGTTGGCCTCGGCCATACGGTGAGTGTCTTCGCGCTTCTTGACGGCAGCGCCCCGATTCTCGGCCGCATCGCCAATCTCACCGGCCAGGCGCAGCGCCATGGACTTCTCGCCGCGCTTGCGGGCGGCGTCGATCAGCCAGCGCATGGCGAGCGCCTGCTGGCGCGACGGACGCACCTCGGTCGGCACCTGGTAGTTGGCGCCGCCGACGCGCCGCGACTTCACTTCGACCAGCGGCCCCACGTTGGCCAGCGCCTGGCGGACTTTCTCCAGCGGATCGCCGCCGGCTTTCTCACTCAGACGGTCGAGCGCGCCGTAGACGATCGACTCGGCGACGGATTTTTTGCCGTCGTGCATGATCACGTTGATCAGCTTGGCCAGTACCTTGTCACCGAACTTGGGGTCCGGGAGGATGTCGCGCTTGGCTGGAACTCGTCGTCTCGACATGGGGCGAATCTCGGGCAAGTCTGGAAAAATCACCCGGCATCTGGCCGCCGGGCATTCGCGAATCGATCAGCTCTTCGGCCGCTTGGCACCGTACTTGGAACGACCCTGACGGCGATCCTTGACGCCGGTGGCATCCAGCGTGCCGCGCACGGTGTGATAGCGCACGCCCGGCAGGTCCTTGACGCGACCGCCGCGAATCAGCACCACGGAATGCTCCTGCAGGTTGTGGCCTTCACCGCCGATGTAGGTGGTGACCTCGAAGCCGTTGGTCAGGCGCACGCGCGCCACTTTACGCAGCGCCGAATTCGGCTTCTTGGGCGTGGTGGTGTACACGCGTGTGCAAACACCCCGCTTCTGCGGGCAGGCTTCCAGGGCTGGGACCGCCGACTTTTTGCGCGGCTGCACCCGCGGCTTGCGGACCAGCTGATTAATCGTCGCCATGGAGAAATTCCCGGTCTCAAAAATAAATAGACAGGCGGGGCATGGAGCCCCGACCTGTCAGGGGAGCGGGATTCTAGGGATGCCCATCGTGCCTGTCAACCCAGGCGCGCGGACGTCCCGCGCTGCGCGCCGCTCGAAGGCGTCAGGCCCGCGCGCGCAGGGGCGGCCAGCCGCAGCCGGCCGGCACCATCACCCGAGGGCTTGTGAATTTTTCAAGCGCTCAGGCCGGCCAGGGATGGCCGGACGCGAATCGAGCCCTCAAGGGCTCGATTCGCGCGAGCCCGTCCGGGCGTGTACCGGACGGGCTCGCGAGACATGCGCAGGACGCGCATTTCTTCACAAACCCTGAGGCGTCCTGCTCCCGTCGACGGGAACTACTGAATAAGTCAGCGTTTCCCGTCCCTCACCGCGCCGCCGCCTGCTGCTCCTGGTCCTCCGCCGTGCCTTGCGGCGTGTCGGCTGCTTCGGGCTGGTTCCACAACTCGGCGAACTGCTCGAGCTCGCTCTGACCGCGCCGCCGACGCTGCTGGTGATAAGCAAAGCCGGTTCCGGCCGGAATGAGGCGCCCGACGATCACGTTCTCCTTGAGGCCACGCAGTTCGTCGCGCTTGCCGCTGACGGCCGCTTCAGTGAGCACGCGCGTGGTCTCCTGGAACGAGGCCGCCGAAATGAACGACTCGGTGGCCAGCGATGCTTTGGTGATGCCGAGCAGCACCGGGTCGAAGCGCGCCGGCTGTTTGCCCTTGGCCAGCAAGTCGGCGTTGACCTGCGCCACGGTGCCGCGCTCCACCTGTTCGCCCTTGAGGAATTTCGAGTCGCCGGCGTCGGTGATTTCGACCCGTCGCAGCATCTGGCGCACGATGACTTCGATGTGCTTGTCGTTGATCTTCACGCCTTGCAGGCGATAGACCTCCTGCACCTCGTTGACGATGTAGCGCGTCAGCTCCTCGACGCCGAGCAGGCGCAGGATGTCGTGCGGCACCGGCGCACCGTCGGCGATCTGCTCGCCCCGGCTCACGTGCTCGCCCTCGAATACCGTGATGTGGTGGTATTTGGGGATCAGGTACTCGTGCTGCTGGCCCTGGTCGTCGGTGATGATCAGGCGCTGTTTGCCCTTGGTCTCCTTGCCGAAGGACACGATGCCGGTCTGCTCGGCCATGACGGCCGGGTCTTTCGGCCGGCGCGCCTCGAACAGGTCGGCCACGCGCGGCAGGCCGCCCGTGATGTCGCGCGTCTTGGAAGTTTCCTGCGGGATACGCGCCAGCACCTCGCCGACGCCGACCTCGGCGCCATTGACCACCGTGATGATGGCGCCGGCCGGCAGGAAGTAGCGGGCCGGGATGTCGGTGCCGGGCAGCATCTGGTCCTTGCCGCTCGCATCCACCAGCTTGACCATCGGCCGCAGATCACGCCCGGCGGCGCCACGCTGCTTGGCGTCGGTCACCACGATGTTGGACAGACCGGTCGCCTCGTCGACCTCGCTGACGGTGGTGACGCCTTCCTCGACGTCGATGAGCTGGACGAAGCCCGCCACCTCGGCGATGATCGGATGCGTGTGCGGATCCCAGGTGGCCACCACCTGGCCGGCGTCTACGGTTTGGTCCTCGCCGGCGGTGATGACCGCACCGTACGGCAGCTTGTGCCGCTCGCGCTCACGGCCGTGCTCGTCGATCACCACCAGCTCGCCAGAACGCGACACCGACACGCGGTTGCCGTTGGCCTGGGTAACCACCTTGACGTTGTCCAGGCGGATGGTGCCGCGCGTGCGCACCTCGATGCTGTTGGCCTCCACCTGGCGCGACACGGCGCCGCCGATGTGGAAGGTCCGCATGGTGAGCTGCGTGCCGGGCTCGCCGATCGACTGCGCGGCGATGACGCCGACCGCCTCGCCGACGTTGACCAGATGGCCGCGCGCCAGATCGCGCCCATAGCACTTGGCGCATACGCCAAAGCGCGTCTCGCAGGTTATTACCGAACGCACCTTGACGGCGTCGACACCGGCCTGCTCGATCTGCGCCACCACGTCTTCGGTGAGCAGTGTGCCGGCCTCGACCAGCACGTCGTCCGAGCCCGGCAACAGAATATCCTGCGCCGCCGTGCGACCGAGGATGCGGTCGCGCAGCGGCTCGATCACGTCGCCGCCGGCCAGCACCGCGCCGAGGTGCACGCCGTCTTCGGTGCCGCAGTCGTCCTCGGTGATGACCAGGTCCTGCGCCACGTCCACCAGGCGGCGGGTGAGGTAGCCCGAGTTGGCAGTCTTCAGCGCCGTGTCGGCCAGGCCCTTGCGCGCGCCGTGCGTCGAGATGAAGTACTGGATGACGTTCAGCCCTTCACGGAAGTTGGCCGTGATCGGCGTCTCGATGATCGAACCGTCCGGCTTGGCCATCAGGCCGCGCATGCCGGCCAGCTGGCGAATCTGCGCCGCGCTACCGCGGGCGCCCGAGTCGGCCATGATGTAGATGGAATTGAACGACGGCTGCGTGACCACGTTGCCGTTGCGGTCGACGACCTGCTCCTGACCCAGCTTGGCCATCATGGCGGCCGCCACCTGCTCGTTGGCGTGCGACCAGATGTCGACCACCTTGTTGTAGCGCTCGCCGTCGGTGACCAGGCCGGACACGTACTGTTCGGCGATTTCCTTCACCTCGGCTTCGGCGCGAGCGATGATGTCGGCCTTCTCGTCCGGCACCACCATGTCGTCCACGCAAATGGAGGCGCCCGAGCGCGTGGCGTAGTGGTAGCCGGTGTACATGAGCTGATCGGCGAACACCACCGTGGCCTTCAGGCCGATCTTGCGGTAGCACTCGTTGATCAGGCGCGAAATGACCTTCTTGTCCAGCGGCCGGTTGATCAGCTCGAACGGCAGGCCGGGCGGCAGCAGCTGCGACAGGATGGCACGCCCGACCGTGGTGTCGAGCAGGCGGGTGCGGGATTCGAGCTGCCCGTCGGCGCCGAGGTGGCTATCGCTGATGCGCACCTTGACGCGCGCGTGCAGGTCGGCGGTGCCGGCATCGTGGGCGCGTTTGGCCTCGGCGGCATCGGCAAACACCCGGCCCTCGCCGCGGGCATTGATGCGCTCGCGCGACATGTAGTAGAGGCCCAGCACCACGTCCTGCGTCGGCACGATGACCGGGTCACCGTTGGCCGGCGACAGAATGTTGTTGGTGGACATCATCAGCGCGCGCGCTTCGAGCTGGGCTTCGAGCGACAGCGGCACGTGCACGGCCATCTGGTCGCCGTCGAAGTCGGCGTTGAACGCGGTGCACACCAGCGGATGCAGCTGGATGGCCTTGCCTTCCACCAGCACCGGCTCGAACGCCTGGATGCCCAGACGATGCAGCGTCGGGGCGCGGTTCAGCAGCACCGGGTGCTCGCGGATGACGTCCTCGAGCACGTCCCAGACTTCCGGGCCGCCCTTCTCGACCAGCTTCTTGGCCGCCTTGATGGTGGTGGCCAGCCCCCGCCGCTCGAGCTTGCCGAACACGAACGGCTTGAACAGCTCGAGCGCCATTTTCTTCGGCAGACCGCACTGGTGCAGCTTCAGCTGCGGGCCGACCACGATGACTGAGCGGCCCGAATAGTCGACGCGCTTGCCGAGCAGGTTCTGCCGGAAGCGGCCCTGCTTGCCCTTGATCATGTCGGCCAGCGACTTCAGCGGTCGCTTGTTGGTGCCGGTGATGGCCCGGCCACGGCGGCCGTTGTCGAGCAGTGCGTCGACCGCCTCCTGCAGCATGCGCTTTTCGTTGCGCACGATGATCTCGGGGGCGTTCAGGTCGAGCAGGCGCTTCAAGCGGTTGTTGCGGTTGATGACACGCCGGTAGAGGTCGTTCAGGTCCGAGGTCGCGAAGCGGCCGCCGTCGAGCGGCACCAGCGGGCGCAGCTCGGGCGGCAGCACCGGCAACACCGTCAGCACCATCCACTCGGGACGGTTGCCGGACTCCTCGAACGACTCCAGCAGCTTCAGGCGCTTGACCAGCTTCTTGTGCTTGGTCTCGGAGCCGGTGCTGGCGATCTCCTCGCGCAAGCGCAGCGTCTCGGCCGGCAGGTCGAGCGCTTTCAGCAGTTCCAGGATCGCCTCCGCGCCCATGCGGGCGTCGAACTCGTCGCCGTACTGCTCGCGCGCCTCGTAGTACTCCTGGTCGGTCATGAGCTTGCCACGCTCGAGCGGCGTCATGCCGGGCTCGACCACCACGTAGGCCTCGAAGTACAGCACGCGCTCGATGTCCGACAGACCCATGTCGAGCGCCATGCCCATGCGCGACGGCAGCGACTTCAGGAACCAGATGTGCGCCACCGGGCTGGCCAGCTCGATGTGACCCATGCGCTCGCGGCGCACCTTCGACAGCGTCACCTCGACGCCGCACTTCTCGCAGATCACGCCGCGGTGCTTCAGGCGCTTGTACTTACCGCACAGGCACTCGTAGTCCTTGATGGGGCCAAAAATCTTGGCGCAGAACAGACCGTCGCGCTCGGGCTTGAAGGTGCGGTAATTGATGGTTTCCGGCTTCTTGACCTCGCCCCAGGACCAGGAGCGGATCTTCTCCGGCGACGCCAAGCCGATCCGGAAGGCCTCGAAATCATCGATGCCCGTGGTCTGCTTCATCAGGTTCAGAAATTCTTTCACGATCGTATCCCCGCTTCAGGTGACCGACAGCCGCGGTACGGCTTCATTCGCGCTCGAGTTCGATGTCGATGCCGAGCGACCGGATTTCCCGCACCAGCACGTTGAACGATTCCGGCATACCGGCCTCGATGCGGTAATCGCCGTCCACGATGTTCTTGTACATCTTGGTACGGCCGTTCACGTCGTCGGACTTGACGGTCAGCATCTCCTGCAGCGTATAGGCGGCGCCGTAGGCTTCCAGCGCCCACACTTCCATCTCGCCGAAGCGCTGACCGCCGAACTGCGCCTTGCCGCCGAGCGGCTGTTGCGTGACCAGGCTGTATGGACCGGTCGAACGGGCGTGCATCTTGTCGTCGACCAGGTGGTTCAGCTTCAGCATGTACATGTAGCCGACCGTCACCTGGCGGTCGAAGGCATCGCCGGTGCGCCCGTCATACAGCGTGGTCTGGCCGCTTTCCGGCAGGCCGGCCAGGCGCAGCATGGCCTTGATGTCGGCCTCGCGGGCGCCGTCGAACACCGGCGTCGCCATCGGCACGCCGCCACGCAGGTTCTGCGCGAGTTCCACTACCTCGCCGTCGTCGAACGCGGCCAGATCGACGCCGGCACCCTCCGATTCGTTGTAGATGGTGTGCAGCAACTCGCGCAGTTCCTTCGGCTCGCCGCCGGCGTCCAGCACCTTGCCGATCTTCAGCCCGAGCGCCTTGGCCGCCCAGCCGAGGTGCGTTTCCAGCACCTGGCCCACGTTCATGCGCGACGGCACGCCGAGGGGATTCAAAATCACGTCGACCGGCGTGCCGTCGGCCATGTACGGCATGTCTTCGGCCGGCACGATCACCGAGATCACGCCCTTGTTGCCGTGGCGGCCGGCCATCTTGTCGCCGGGCTGCACGCGGCGCTTCTGCGCCACGAACACCTTCACCATCTTGAGCACGCCCGGCGGCAGCTCCTCGCAGGTGGTCAGCGTCTTGCGCTTTTCTTCTTGCAGCTCGTCGAATTCCTTGCGCTTGCGCGCCAGCTGCTCGAGGATGCGCGTGACCTGCGCCGCCGTGTCGGCGTCCTTCAGTCCGATGTCGGCCCACTTCTCGCGCGGCAGGCCGGCCAGATACTCGGCCGTGATGACCGTGCCGGCCTTGAGTTTGTTTGGGCCGACCTGCGCTTGCTTGCCCACCAGCAGGCGCTCGATGCGCGCGTAGGCGTCGTCGGCCGTGATGCGGTACTGGTCGTCGAAATCCTTCTTGACGCGCGCCAGCGCTTCGGCCTCGATGGCGCGGGTGCGCTCGTCCTTGGCAACGCCTTCGCGCGTGAACACGTGCACGTCGATGACGGTGCCCACCACGCCGGCCGGCACGCGCAGCGAGGTGTCCTTCACGTCCGACGCTTTCTCGCCGAAGATCGCCCGCAGCAGTTTTTCTTCGGGCGTCATCTGCGTCTCGCCCTTGGGCGTGACCTTGCCGACCAGGATGTCACCCGGGCGCACCTGGGCGCCGATGGCGATGATGCCGGACTCGTCGAGGTTGGCCAGCGCCGCCTCGCCCACGTTCGGGATGTCGGCGGTGATCTCCTCCGGCCCCAGCTTGGTGTCGCGCGACACGCAGGTCAGTTCCTGGATGTGGATGGTGGTGAAGCGGTCTTCCTGCACCACCCGCTCGGAGATGATGATCGAGTCCTCGAAGTTGTAGCCGCTCCAGGGCATGAACGCGACCAGCACGTTCTGCCCCAGCGCCAGCTCGCCGATGTCGGTGGACGAGCCGTCGGCCAGCACGTCGCCGCGCTCGATGCGGTCGCCGGCCTTCACGCGCGGACGCTGGTTGATACAGGTGTTCTGGTTCGAGCGCGTGTACTTGGTGAGGTTGTAGATGTCCACGCCCGAGGTGCCGGCGCCGGCTTCCTCGTCGTTGACGCGCACCACCACACGCCCGGCGTCCACCGACTCGACCACGCCGCCGCGCAGCGCCACCACGGCGGTGCCGGAGTCGCTGGCCACGGTGCGCTCCATGCCGGTGCCGACCAGCGGCTTGTCGGCGCGCAGCGTCGGCACCGCCTGGCGCTGCATGTTCGAACCCATCAGCGCCCGGTTGGCGTCGTCATGTTCCAGGAACGGAATCAGCGAGGCTGCCACCGACACGATCTGCCGCGGCGACACGTCCATGTACTGCACCCGCTCCGGGGTGGTCATGGTGAATTCGTTCTGGTGCCGGCAGGAGATCAGATCGTCGACCAGTCGGCCCTGGGCATCCACGCGGGTGCTCGCCTGGGCGATCACGTACTCGGGCTCGTCGAGCGCCGACATGTAGACCACCTCGTCGGTGACCTGCCCGTCGCGCACCACCCGGTACGGGGTTTCGAGAAAGCCGTACTCGTTGGCACGCGCGAACACGGCAAGCGAGTTGATGAGGCCGATGTTCGGGCCTTCCGGCGTCTCGATGGGACACACGCGCCCGTAGTGCGTGGCGTGCACGTCGCGCACCTCGAAACCGGCCCGCTCGCGCGTGAGGCCGCCCGGACCCAGCGCCGAGATACGCCGCTTGTGCGTGACCTCCGACAGCGGGTTCACCTGGTCCATGAACTGCGACAGCTGCGAGGAGCCGAAGAACTCCTTGATGACCGCCGACACGGGCTTGGCGTTGATCAAGTCCTGCGGCATCAGCCCTTCGGACTCGGCGAACGACAGCCGCTCGCGCACGGCGCGATCCACACGCACCAGCCCGATGCGGAACTGGTTCTCGATCATCTCGCCCACGCAGCGCACGCGCCGGTTGCCGAGGTGGTCGCCGTCGTCGACCGTACCCAGGCCGTTTTTGATGTCGACCAGCCGCTTGAGTACCGCCACGATGTCCTCGGGCGTGAGCACGCCGGGACCGGTGGTCTCGGTACGCCCGACGCCGCGGTTGAACTTCATGCGCCCGACCGCCGACAGGTCGTACAGCTCGCTGCTGAAAAACAGGTTGTTGAACAGCGTCTCGGCGGCGTCGCGCGTCGGCGGCTCGCCCGGACGCATGATGTGGTAAATCTCCACCAGCGCGTCCTGACGGCTGGTGGTGTGATCCACGCGCAGGGTGTCGGAGATGTACGGCCCGCGATCGACGTCGTTAACGTACAGCACCGACAGCTCGCGCACCCCGGCGGCGCGCAGCTTCTCCAGCAGCGCCGCGTCGATGACGGTGTTGGCCTCGGCGAGGATCTCGCCACTGCCGGCATCGACCACCGCCTTGGCCAGAATCTTGCCGATCACGTAGTCGGCCGGCACCACCAGCTCACGGGTGCCGCTGGCCTCCAGCTGCTTGGCCTGGCGCGCGGAAATGCGCTTGCCGGCCGGCGCGACGAGCTTGCCGTTGGCGTCGATCAGATCGAACGTCAGCTGCTGGTTGCGCAGGCGCTCCGGCACCAGCTCGAGCGTGATCTGATCGCCGCTCAGGCGCAGCGTGTCGGTCTCGAAAAACATGCCAAGGATGTCTTCGACGCCGTAACCGAGCGCGCGCAGCAGCACCGTGGCGGGAATCTTGCGGCGCCGGTCGATGCGCACGTACACCAGGTCTTTCGGATCGAACTCGAAATCCAGCCACGAGCCCCGATACGGAATGATGCGCGCCGAGAACAGCACCTTGCCGGACGAGTGCGTCTTGCCCTTGTCATGGGTGAAGAACACGCCCGGCGAGCGGTGCAGCTGCGAGACGATGACCCGCTCGGTGCCGTTGATGACGAACGTGCCGGTGTCGGTCATCAGGGGAATCTCCCCCATGTAGACCTCCTGCTCGCGCACGTCCTTGACCACGCGGTTCTTGCCGGCTTTGTCGTAAATCACCAGCCGCACGCGGGCGCGCAGCGGCGCGGCGTAGGTCATGCCGCGCACCTGGCAGTCCTTGACATCGAACGGTGGGCGCCCGAGGCGGTACTCGACGAACTCGAGCGCAGCCGCACCGGTGCTGCTCTGGATCGGGAACACCGACCGGAACGCCGCCTGCAGGCCGACATCCTCGCGCCGCTCGGCCGGCACGTCCGTTTGCAGGAAGCGCCGGTACGAATCGAGCTGCATCTGCAGCAGATTCGGCACTTCCAGCACCTCCGGCCGGCGGCCGAAATTCTTGCGGATACGCTTTTTTTCGGCGAATGAGTAAGCCATGGATCGCAGCCCCCAGACGAAACCGTTCAGATGTCGCTCGCGGGTCGAGCGGGCGCCGCGAAACAACGCGCGCCACCGCCCCACGAAGCGGCCAAAAATTCAGACAAAGAAAGACCCCGGCGCGGTTTGGCCGGCTGTCTGCACCGGCACCGCGCGCCTGGGGTCTTCCCTTGGATGCGACACGCCCGGGCCGCCCAAGGCAGCCAGGCCGGATCGCTTGATGCGTCCGCCCGCAAGCGGGACGAACGCGGCTGGGCGAGAATTACTTGACCTCGGCCGCCGCGCCCGCCTCGACCAGCTGCTTGACGATCTCTTCGGCCTCGGCCTTCGGGACACCGGTCTTGATGGTGGCCGGCACGGCCTCCACCAGGTCCTTGGCTTCCTTCAGGCCCAAGCCGGTGATGGCGCGCACCACCTTGATGACATTGACCTTGTTGTCGCCGAAGCTGGTCATGACGACGTCGAACTCGGTGCGCTCCTCGGCGGCCGGCCCGGCTTCTGCGCCGCCCGCGACCGCCACCGGAGCCGCCGCGAATGCCGCCGCGCTGACACCGAACTTCTCTTCCATCATGCCGATGAGGTCGACGATTTCCATCACCGTCATGTTGGAAATCGCGTCGAGAATTTCTTCCTTGCTAACCGCCATGGTCCTGACTCCTGGGTACAAAAATGAAAAAACGAAAGCACGCCGCTACAGTGCGGACGCGTCAGCCACCCTGTTTCTGATCGCGCACCGCCGCCAGCGTGCGCACCAACTTGCTGTGCGGGGCCGCCAGCGTGCGCACCAGCTTGGCGATCGGCGCCTGCATGACGCCCATCAGCTGCGCGATGGCTTCCTCGCGGGTCGGCAACTTGGCTACCGCGTCCAGATCCTCGGGACGCAACAGACGCCCCGCCACCGCCACCAGCCGCACCTCGGCCTTGGGGTTGGCCTTGCGGAAGTCGCGCACCAGACGCGCCGCCGCGCCCGGTTCGCCTCGCGAGAAGGCGATCATCAGCGGGCCCCGAGCGGCTTCACGGACGCACTCGAAGGCCGTGCCCTCGACCGCCCGCCGCAGCAGGGTGTTCTTGACCACCTTCAGATAGACGTCGGCCCTACGGGCCTCGCGCCGCAAGCCGGTGACCTGGGCGACGGTCAGGCCGGTCAGGTCCAGACCGACCAGCACTGGCGCTCCTGCCGCCACGTCGGCCACTTCACTTACGATCGCCTGTTTTCTTTCCAGAATGCTCGCCACGGCCAGATTCCTTTGTTTGACTGCGTGAAGCCGGCTCACTGGCCGATGCTGGCCAGATCGACGGACAGGCCTGGACCCATCGTGGACGACACGGTCACCTTACGCAGGTAAGTGCCTTTCGAGGTGGCCGGCTTGAGCCTCTGCACGTCCGCCAGCACCGCTTTCAGGTTCTCCTGCAACGCCTCGACCGAAAACGACACGCGGCCGATCGGAAAATGCACGATGCCCGCCTTGTCAGTGCGAAAACGCACCTGACCCTTCTTGGCATTGCTCACGGCGGTGGCCACGTCCGGCGTCACGGTGCCGACCTTGGGGTTCGGCATGAGACCGCGCGGGCCCAACAGCTGACCGAGCGTACCCACCACGCGCATGGCATCCGGCGCGGCGATCACCACGCTGAAGTCGATGTCGCCCGCGCGCATGCGCTCGGCCAGATCCTCCATGCCGACGGCGTCAGCACCGGCGGCCAGCGCCGCCTCGGCTGCCTGTCCCTGCGCGAAAACGGCCACGCGGGCCTTCTTGCCGGTGCCGTGCGGCAACACGGTGGCGCCGCGCACAACCTGATCCGACTTGCGCGGGTCGACGCCGAGATTGAGCGCCACATCCACCGACTCGTCGAACCGAGCGTGCGGCAGGTCCTTGAGCAGCGCCAAGGCATCGTTGAGCGGCAACATGCGCCGGCCATCGAGCCTCTCGAGGATCGCCTGACGGCGTTTGCTCACACGCATCTCACAGCCCCTCCACGACAAGACCCATGCTGCGCGCGCTACCCGCGATGGTCCGCACCGCCGCGTCGAGCGAGGCGGCGGTCAAATCGGGCTCCTTGGCGCGCACGATGTCCTCGAGCTGGGCCCGCGTGACGGTGCCCACTTTTTGGGTGTTCGGCCTGGGGCTGCCTTTCTGAATACCGGCGGCCTTACGCAGCAACAC
>NZ_JAQVGQ010000253.1 GCF_028696615.1 Immundisolibacter sp.
CACCAGCCGGCCCAGAAGTCGACCAGTACCGGCTGGCGCGCCGAGGCGTCGATGACCTCGCGCTGAAAATCCTTGACCTCGTAATCCATGTGTCCGATCCAAACCGCAACCGCCGCCGATTGTAGCCAAGCCGCCGCCGGCACCCTGCCGGACTACCTGGCGCCGGCTCTGCGGCTGCTGTCGGTGGGCATCAACCCGTCGCTGCGGGCGGTGCGCGAGGGCTTTTACTTTCCGAATCCGCAAAACCGGTTCTGGCCGGCGCTGAACGCGAGCGGCCTGCTGGCGGCGCCGGTCATGCCCGGGCCGGATGCCATGGCGCTGATCGTGCGCCGTGATCGCATCGGCTTTACCGACCTGTGCAAAACGCCGTCGTCGATGGCGCATCAGCTGCGCGCCGACGATTACCGCAGCGGCGCCGCGCGCCTTGCGCGCATCGTCGCCGACTGCCGGCCGCCACTGCTGTGGTTTCACGGCGCCACGGCGTTTCGCGCCTTCTGCCGGCACGTGCTGGGGACGGCGCCGGGGGCGGTCGAGCCCGGCCTGCAGGCGCCGACCTTCGCCGGCGCGCAGATTTTCGTCACGCCCAACCCCAGCCCGGCCAACGCCCGTTACCGCCTTGCCGACTTGATCGACGGCTACCGCCGACTCGCCGCGCTGGTGGCGGCACCGGCCACCGCCAGGTAAACGCGCATGCCTGCGGTCATCCCGTTTCGCAGCCGCGAGCAACTGTCCGACGAGCGAGCCCGGCGGCAGTGCGAGCGCGGTTACCACGCCTGGCAGCTGGTGGACCTGGGGCCGCATGCGGCGCCGGGGCGCACGCCATCGCGCTGGCGCTGCGCCCGCTGCGGCATGGAACGCGAGGGCGCCACGCCCGGCACGCCGCCGGCGGGGCGATCTTGATCCACGCCAACCGAACGATCAGTAGCTGCTGACGGCGGCGCCTGCACGGCCTAGACTGCATGCCCCGGACGGTCATCACGACACCGCCGCCGTCCGCCCCGCGACGAGGAGCAACCCCATGGACATGGCCACCCGTTCATCGCTGATCGATTACGCCGCCCTGGTGCGGCCGGACCGCGTGCACAGCCGCCTGTATCTGGACCCGGCCATTTTCGAGGACGAGCTCGAACGCATCTGGTACCGCGAATGGGTATTCGTGGGCCACGACAGCGAGGTGCCAAACCCCGGCGACTACCGCACCGGCCACCTCGGCAAGCAGCCGATCATCATCACCCGCGGCCGGGACATGAAAGTGCGCGTGCTGCTGAACCGCTGCACGCACCGCGGCAACACGCTGTGCCAGCAGCGCCAGGGCAACGCGCCGACCATCACCTGCGCCTACCACGGCTGGACCTTCGGCTGCGAGGGCGACCTGCAGGGCATGCTGTTCCGCGAGGACTACCCGCCCGACTTCAAGCGCGAGGACTACGGCCTGTACCGCGTGCCGCGGGTGGAGCTGCACCGCGGCTTCATCTTTGCGAGCCTGAGCCCGACCGGCAAGAGCCTGAAAGAACACCTCGGGCCCGCCGCCGCCAACATCGACCGCTTCTGTGATCTGTCGCCGACCGGCGAGATCACCATGAACCACGGCGTCTACCGCATGCGCATCGAGTGCAACTGGAAGATGTGGATGGAGAACTCGGTCGACGCCTACCACGTCTACCAGACGCACGGCTCGAACGTGTATCTGGCCAACATGTTCGAGGCCAAGGAAGGCAAGGCCCCGCCGCCGCCCGGCAAGGGCTACTTCGGCCTCATCCACGCGCGGGATCTGGGCAACGGCCACTCGGATCTGGACATGCGCCCGCAGCGGCGCGTCACCGGCATGACCTACACCGGCGAGTGGTCGGGCGACATCCCGCAGGCCGCCCAGCGCGCCTACGTGGAAGGGCTCGAAAAGCTGCACGGCAAGGCCAAGGCCGAGCAGATCCTCACCGAAGGGCCGGCGCACACGGTGATCTTCCCCAACCTGTTCAACATGCTGCAGGAAATCCGCTGGTGCGTGCCGGTCAGCGTGAACGAGACCTACATCTACTACGCGCCGTGCCTGTTCAAGGGCGCGCCGGACGAGATCAACACCGCCCGCCTGCGCCGTGACGAGGGCGCCTACGGCCCGGCCGGCTTCCAGCTGTCCGACGACATCGAAGTCTGGGCGCGCAACTACCAGGGCCTGCAGGCGCGCGAGGTGGAGTGGATTCTCATGAACCGCGGCATCCACCAGCCGGTCGGACGCGACCAGGACGGCATCCCCTACCAGGGAGACCTGAGCGAACTGACCATGCGCTCGCAGTGGCGCCACTACCTCGAACTGATGAGCAGCCCCTGACCTGGAGTGCCCCGATGCCTTTCGATCGCTACGCCGTAGAACAATTCCTGTACCGCGAGGCGCGCCTGGCGGACGAGCAGCGCCTGGAGGACTGGCTCGCCCTGTGGGACCAGGATGCCCTGTACTGGGTGCCGTGCAACGAGTACGACATCGACCCCACGCGCCAGCTGTCCATCATCTACGACGATTACGCGCGGCTGCGTCTTCGCGTGGCGCGCATCACCAAGACCGGCATGGCCTGGACACAGGAGCCGCGCTCACGCCTGCGGCGCCTGGTATCGAACATCGAGATTTACGACCACCCGGACGGGCTGGTGCAGACCTTCTCCAACTTCCACCTCACCGAGCTGCGCGTGAACCGGCGCGACCCGGTGGAATGGATCGGCCGCACCGAGCACCGCCTGCGCCCGCACGGCGACGATTTCAAGCTGGCCTACAAAAAGGTCATGCTGATCAACAACGATCACGAAATGACGCAGCTGTCGTGCATGGTGTAGCGTTGGCGGCCGTTTTTTACCCGACGGAAAGTTACCGATGACGCGCTACCAAGCCCTGCTGCAGGACGTCAAAACCCGTATCCGCGAAACCAGCGTCGAACAGCTGCGCAGCGGCGCCGCACCCGGCCTGCTGATCGACACCCGCGAGCCGGCCGAGTGGGCGGCGGGCCACATCCCGGGCGCCACGCTGCTGCCGCGCGGCATCCTCGAAGGCAAGATCGAAGAGCTGGCACCCGACGTGGACCAGCCCATCGTGCTGTACTGCGCATCCGGCGGACGCTCGGCCCTAGCCGCCGAAAGCCTGCAGCGCATGGGCTACCGCAACGTGCTGTCGCTGGCTGGCGGCTTCAAGGCCTGGCAGGAAGCGGGATTGCCGGTGGAGCGGTAAACGTCACCCACCAGGTAACCCGGCGCGCAGCGCCCATTGATAGCGATAGGCGCGCCGCTACGCAGCGCGATGCCATCTCCACCCCGCCGCTTCAATGAGGCCGGGGCTTGAATGCCCCGGAAATGTGAGAACTACGCCATGACCGCCGGATGGCGGCGCGAGCTTCAATGAGGCCGTGGCTTGAATGCCCCGGAAATGTCGGCGAAGAACTTGAATGGCATGGAGGCGGCTCCTCGCTTCAATGAGGCCGGGGCTTGAATGCCCCGGAAATC
>NZ_JAQVGQ010000043.1 GCF_028696615.1 Immundisolibacter sp.
TTTTCGGTGGCGCTGGCGGTGGGGCTGTCGCCGGAGCTGCTGCCGGCCATCATGACCATCACGCTCGCCCACGGCGCGCGCGCCATGGCCCGGCAGGGCGTGATCGTGCGGCGTCTGGCGGCGATCGAGAACCTCGGCAGCATGGACGTGCTGTGCACCGACAAGACCGGCACGCTGACGGCGGGCGTGATCCGCCTCGACGGCGCGCTCGGCACCGACGGCGAGCCCTCGGCGCACGTGGCGCGGCTCGCTTACCTCAACGCCCACTTCGAAACCGGCATCGACAACCCGCTCGACGCCGCCATCGAGGCGGCCGGCGCACCGCCCGGGCTCGACCCCGCCGCCTGGCGCAAGCTCGACGAAATCCCCTACGACTTTCTGCGCAAGCGCCTGTCCATCGTCGCCGCCGGCCCGGATGGCGCGCCCCTGCTGCTGACCAAGGGCGCCTTCGCCACGGTGCTTGCGGTGTGCGGGCGCCTGCGCGCTGGCGAGACCGAAATTCCCCTGGACGACGCGCAAAAAGCCGCCCTCGAACGGCGCTTCGCCGCCTGGAGCGAACAGGGCTTTCGCGTGCTCGGGGTGGCGAGCCGGCGGCTCGACGCCAAGCCCGCCTACCACGCGAGCGACGAGGCGGACCTGTGCTTCGAGGGCTTTCTGCTGTTCTTCGACCCGCCCAAGCCCGGCATCGAGCGCACGCTGGCCGAACTCAAACGCTTGGGCGTGGCCATCAAGATCATCACCGGCGACAACCGCCTGGTGGCGGCGCACCTGGCGCGCGAGGTCGGCATCGCCGAACCGGTGGTACTGACCGGCGCGCAGATCGACGACATGCGCGACGAGGCGCTGTGGCAGCGCGCGGTCCACACGGACCTGTTCGCCGAAGTCGACCCGAACCAGAAAGAGCGCCTGATCCTGGCGCTCAAGCGCTCCGGTCACGTGGTGGGGTATCTGGGCGACGGCATCAACGACGCGCCGGCGCTGCACGCCGCCGATGCTGGCATCTCGGTCGATCAGGCGGTGGACGTGGCCAAGCAGGCGGCCGATTTCGTGCTGCTGCAGCACGATCTCGACGTGCTGTGCCGCGGCATCGAATTCGGCCGCAGCACGTTTGCCAACACGCTCAAGTACATCTACACCACCACCAGCGCCAACTTCGGCAACATGATCAGCATGGCGGCGGCCAGCCTGTTTCTGCCGTTTCTGCCGCTGCTGCCCAAGCAGATCCTGCTGAACAACTTTCTGTCGGACCTGCCGGCCATGGGCATCGCCACCGACCGGGTGGACGAAGAAGCCGTGCAGACGCCGCACCGCTGGAACGTGGCCGCCATCCGCCGCTTCATGATCACCTTCGGCCTCATCAGCTCGGCCTTCGACGGCCTCACGTTTGCGCTGCTGCTGTGGCTGACCGACGGCGCGCCGGCGCACTTTCGCACCGGCTGGTTCGTGGAATCGCTGCTCACCGAGCTGTGGGTGCTGCTGGTGGTGCGCACCGCCCGCCCGGCCTGGCGCAGCCGGCCGGGCACGCTGCTGTGGCGGCTGACGCTGCTGCTGACCGGCGTGACGCTCGCGCTGCCCTACCTGCCGGGCAGCGGCGCGCTGTTCGAGTTCACGCCGCTGCCGGGCGACGTGCTGGCGGCGGTGCTGGCGATCACCGCCGGTTATCTCATATGCACGGAATTGGCCAAGCGGCGGCTGTTTGCGGGATTGGGGTAACAGCTGCCCCTTCAACATTGGCATTTTTTGCCAAGCACGTTATGTTCGGCACATGAGCACGATGAACATTTCCCTGCCGGACAGCCTCAAGGCTTTCGTCGACGAGCAGGTCGCAAGTCGCGGTTATGGCAGCAGCAGCGAGTACCTGCGCGAGCTGATACGTGCCGACCAGGACCGCCAGCGCCTGCGTGCTGTGCTGCTCGACGGGGCCACCTCGCCGCCCGCCGCGCCGGTCGATCCGGCCTACTTCGAGAGCCTGCGGGCCGACATCCGGCGGCGTCTTGCGGGGTAAGGACAAAGCCCGTCGTCCTGCGCGAGCGAGCGCGCCAGGACGTCGACGACGCGATCGCCCATTACCTTGCGGCCGGCGGGGAAACCGCCGCGCTCGGTTTTGTGGACGCCCTCGAGCGGGCACTCGTCCACCTCGGCCGCCATCCGGCCAGCGGCTCGCTGCGTTATGCCCACGAACTGCACCTGCCCTGGCTGCGGTTTTGGCCGCTGAAGCGCCATCCTCATCTCGTCTTTTACGTGGAACACCACCAGCACGTCGATGTGTGGCGCGTGCTTCATGGTGGTCGCGACATCCCTGCCTGGCTGCGCTGTGCGGCCGGTGATGATGTGTTCGGCGCTGGCGCTGCGGGGTAGGCCGTTCAGAACGGGCAGGTACCGTTTCAGTCCGCCGCGCGGATGCGCCGCAGCAGGTCGCTGGTGGAGCGCTGATGACGGAACGGCAGCGAGTGCACCTGCCCGCCCAGCGCGCGCACGAAGTCGGCGCCGACGATGGCGTCCACCGGCCAGTCGCCGCCCTTGACCAGGTGCTCGGGCCGCAGCCGTTCGATGAGGCGCAGCGGCGTGTCCTCGTCGAAGGCCACCACCAGGCTCACGCTCTCGAGCGCCGCCAGCACCGCCATGCGGTCGGCCAGCGGGTTGATCGGCCGGTCCGCGCCCTTGCCCTGGCGGCGCACCGAGGCATCGCTGTTGACGCCCACCACCAGGCTCGCGCCGAGCGCCGCGGCGCGGTCGAGGTAATCGACGTGCCCCACGTGCAGGATGTCGAAGCAGCCGTTGGTGAACACCAGCGGCCGCGCCAGCGCCGCCGCGCGCGCCGCGAGCGTGGCCGGGTCGGCGATCTTGCGCGCGTAGCGCGGCCGGTCGCTCATGGCGCAAGCTCGCCGTCGATCAGCTCGCACAGGCAGTGCAGGGCGAGGATGTGCACTTCCTGGATGCGCGCGGTGACCGTCGCCGGCACGCGGATTTCCACGTCCGCCGGGCGCAGCAGCGCGGCGAGCGCGCCGCCGTCGCGGCCGCTCAGCGCCACCACCGCCAGACCCGCCCGCTGCGCGGCCTCGACCGCGCCGAGGATGCCCGGCGACTGGCCGCTGGTGCTGATGGCGACCAGCGCGTCGCCCGGCCGGCCGAGCGCCGCCACCTGGCGCGCGAACACCTGCGCGTAGCCGTAGTCGTTGGCCACGGCGGTGAGCGTCGAGGTGTCGGCGTGTAGCGCCAGCGCCGGCAGGCCGGCGCGCTCGCGCTCGTAGCGGCCGAGCAGCTCGGCGGTGAAGTGCTGGGCGTCGGCCGCCGAGCCGCCGTTGCCGCACACCAGCACTTTGTTGCCGCCGCGCAGGCAGCCCGCCAGCACGGCGGCGGCGCGGGCGATGGCGGGCGCCAGCGCCGCGGCGCTGGCGAGTTTGAGCCGGGCGCTGTCGCGAAAACGCTCGGCGACGAGATCGGTCGGTTGCATGCGGCGTCTAGAGTTTGTGAAGAAATGCGCGTCCTGCGCATTTCTTATATCGCACGTCCGGTACACGCCCGGACGTGCTCGCGCGAATCGAGCCCTCGAGGGCTCGATTCGCGTCCGGCCATCCCCGGCCGGCCTGAGAGCGTGACAAAATCACACGCTCTCAGTCGAGGGTGAAGGCGTTTTGCAGCCACTGCAGCGGCGCCGCATCGCCGGGGCCGGTGATGCTGACGATGTCGAAGCGGCACGGCGGCAGCGTGCGCTGCGGCAGGCCCTGCAAATACTGCTGGGCGGCCAGCTGGATGCGCCGGCGCTTGGCGGCGGTGACGGTCTCGGCAGCGCTGCCGAAGGCGGCGCTGCGCCGGCTGCGCACCTCCACGAACACCAGCTCGGCGCCGTGCCGGGCGATGAGGTCGATCTCGCCGCCGGCGACGCGGTAGTTGCGCGCCACGATGCTGAGCCCGTGCGCCTGCAAATGCGCCGCGGCGCGCGCCTCGGCCGCCCGGCCGCGCAGCAGATGGGCCGCCGGCGTCTTCACGGCGCCCCGCCCGGCGGCAGCGGCACCGGCACCCCGCCGGCAAACCGCGCGCAGGACAGCACCTGCCGGCGCAGGGCGCCGTTGGCGTCGAGCGCCAGCGCGCCGGTGAGACCCTCCGGCAGCGCATCGACTGTCTCGCCCAGGCGCAGACGCGCAGCGACGGTATACGCGTCGGCGCCCAGCGCCACCAGGCGCGGCGGCAGCTGGCCGAGCGCCGGCCAGACACTGCGCGCCGCGGCCAGCGGCCCCGGATCGCCCGCCAGGGTGTGGCCATCGAGCGCCCAGGGGCTGTCGCAGAACACTGCGTTGTCGAGGTCGGCATCGGCGACCGGCGCCGGCTGGCCGCTCCACACCTGCGAGGTGGTCAACACCGGCAGGCCGAACACGCCCACGTACGCCAGCTGCGGCACGATCTGCCGCGCGTCGGTGGCGCTCGCCACCACGATCAGCGCCTGCGGTCCGGGCAAGGCCGGCGCGGGCTCGCCGTCCGCCGCTGGCAGCGCCTCCGGCGCCTCGTGCGCCGGTGCGGCCGCCAGGCGCGCCGCGAACAGCCCGCGCAGGGCGGCCGAAAAATCAGTATCGCCGGCGTCGAACGGCACCGCCGCAATGACGCGCCCGCCCTGCGCCGCCACGGCGGCGTTGTACAGGTCACGCTGGCGCCGGCCCCAGGCGTCGTCCACGTACAGCATGGCCACCTCGCGGTAGCCGGCGGCGGCGAGCCAGGCGGCGCCGGCGGCGGCCTCGTCGGCCGGGTCCAGCGACAGCCGGTACAGGTTCACCTGTCCGACCGCAGGCTCGGGGTTGTTCAGCGCCAGCGTCGGGCGCGGCAGCGGGGCGGCCGCCAGCGCCGCCACTTCGGATTTCTGCAGCGGGCCGATGACGGCCGCGGCGCCGTCGGCGATGGCCTGCCGGTAGGCCGCCACCGCATCGCTGCCGGTCGGGTAGAAGCGCAGCTCGGGACCGCTCCGGTCAGCCAGGCGCGCCGCCACGATGCCGGCGCCGATGGCCTGCGCCGCGCCGTCGAGCTCGCCGCCGTAGGGCAGCAGCACGGCCAGCATGTCGGCTGCCGCCGGCGTCGGGGTCGGCGGCGCCGGCGCCGTGTCGGGCGGCAGTTGCGCCAGCAGGGCATCGCGCTGCGCAGCCAGCGGGGCCGGCAAATCGACCTCACGAATCGGCTCCAGCGCGCCGGCGGCGGCCGCGGCATCACCGCGAAGCAGCGCCAGCCGCGCCAGCAACAGCTGCCGCTCGGCGCGCTGCGCCGGGTCCAGCTGCGCGACGTCGATCTGGGCGAGCAACGCCTCGCTGCGGGCAGCATCGCCGGCCGTCAGCCAGGCGGCGGCGGCGCGCAGTTGATATGCTTCGCCGCCCGGCGCGGGCCGGCTGGCGGCAAGCGCCTGCCAGGCCTGCGCGGCGGCGCCGAAATCGCCACGCGCCTCGGCGGCGCGGGCCGGCTGCTCGGGATCGACCGGCGCCTGTGCCGACGGCGGGGCGGGCGCCTGGCCGGCACAGCCACCCAGCAGCAGCGCCGCCGCCACCATCGTCGTGGCAGCGGCCCGCAAAAAGAGCTTCGAGGTGCGTTCCGCGCGGCTTCCCGACACTGGCATGGATACGGAAAAAAACGGCGGCCGATTGTACGTGCTGGCCACCCCGCTCGGAAATCTGGCCGATCTCGCACCGCGCGCCGCACAAATCCTGGCATCGGTGGCGGTGATTGCCGCCGAGGACACCCGCCACAGCCGCCCGCTGCTCGCCCACTACGGCATCCGCACGCCGCTGCTGGCGCTGCACGAGCACAACGAGGCGGCGCAGACGCCGCGCCTGCTCGAACGCCTGCAGCAGGGCGAGGACGTGGCGCTGATCAGCGACGCCGGCACGCCGGCCATCAGCGACCCCGGCCAGCGCCTGGTGGCGGCGGCGCATGCGGCCGGCGTCACGGTGCTGCCGGTGCCAGGACCGTGCGCGGCGATCGCGGCGCTGTCGGCGAGCGGCCTTGCCAGCGCGCGCTTCGCCTTCGAGGGCTTTCTGCCGGCCAAGGCGGCGGCGCGGCGCAGTGCGCTCGCGGCGCTCCGAGACGAGCCGCGCACGCTGATCTTTTACGAGGCACCGCATCGCCTCTTGGCGCTGCTGGAGGACGTCGCCGAGCTGTTCGGCGAGCGGCCGCTGGCGCTCGCCAAGGAGCTCACCAAACTGCACGAGGCGGTGATCCGCGGCAGCGCCACCGAGATCCGCGCCTGGCTTACGGCCGAGACCGGCCGCGAGCGCGGCGAGTTCGTGCTGGTGATCGAAGGCGCGCCGGAGCAGCCAGCCGGCACCGATGACCTCGACGCCATGCTGGGGCGCCTGTTCAAGGTGCTGCCGCTCAAGCAGGCGGTGGCCGCCGCCGCGGCACTGACCGAGGCGCCGCGCAACGCCGTCTACCGGCGCGCACTCGCCTTGCAACAGGCCACCGCCGCCCCCACACTATCGGATGCGGGGAGCCGGACAGGCAATCGCGCTCGCGAGAGCGAGGAAAGTCCGGGCTCCACAGGACGGGGTGCCAGGTAACGCCTGGGGGGCGCAAGCCTACGGAAAGTGCCACAGAAAACACACCGCCGATGGCGCTGCGGCGCACAGGCAAGGGTGAAAAGGTGCGGTAAGAGCGCACCGCGCGCCTGGCAACAGGCGTGGCAGGGTAAACCCCACCCGGAGCAAGACCAAATAGGGGGACGGCTGGCCGAAAGGCCACGACGCGTGGTCCGCGCGGTCCCCGGGTAGGTCGCTACAGGCGCCCGGTGACGGGCGTCGCAGATGAATGATTGCCCTCGACAGAACCCGGCTTATCGGCCGGCTCCCCGCTTCTTTATTTAGAAGCTGAAAAATTCCGTCCCTGGAATTTTTCAGCTCGCCGCGGCGCGGTACACGCCCGCGCCGCGCTCCATGAAGCAACGGCTTATGCCGTCGCTTCATGCCGGGGCCTCCTGCCCCGCAGCAAACGTTGAAAAATTCCGTCCCTGGAATTTTTCAGCTCGCCGCGGCGCGGTGCACGCCCGCGCCGCGCTCCATGAAGCAACGGCTTATGCCGTCGCTTCATGCCGGGGCCTCCTGCCCCGCAGCAAACGTTGAAAAATTCCGTCCCTGGAATTTTTCAGCTCGCCGCGGCGCGGTACACGCCCGCGGCGGACTGCGTCGATCGAGCCATCCTAGGCTTGCCATGCCGCGTCACGCCGTCGAATAGGGTTTTTGCAACGGCCTGCGGCCTTCAAAATCCCTGGAAGCGCAGACGCAGATCGGTCACGTTGGTGGCATTGGCGAGCGCCATCTCTTGCGTGATGTGCCCGCCCTCGACCAGCTCGTACAGGTAATCGTCGAAGGAAATCATGCCGTGCTGGCGGCCGGTGCGGATGACCTCGACGATGTCGGACTGGCGCTCGGGGTCCTCGATCATGTCGGCGATGGTGGGCGTGACCACCATCACCTCGAAGGCCGCCACGCGCGCACTGCCGTCGGCGCGCGGCAGCAGGCGCTGGCTGATCACCCCGCGCAGGTTGGCGGCGATGGCCTTGCGCTGCGTGTCCTGCTCCTCGGGCGGGAAGTACGACACCAGGCGGCTGATGGCGTCGTAGCAGTTCGGCGCGTGCAGGGTGGACAGCACCAGGTGGCCGGTCTCGGAGGCGCGCACGGCGGTGGTGATGGTCTCGGCGTCGCGCAGCTCGCCGATGAAGATCACGTCCGGGTCCTGGCGCAGCGCGGCGCGCATGGCGCTGCCGAAATCCGGCGTGTCGATGCCGACCTCGCGCTGGTTGATGACCGCCAGCTTGTCCTTGAACAAGTACTCGATCGGGTCCTCGATGGTCACGATGTGGCGACGGTCGCGCACGTTGATCATCTCGATCAGCGCCGCCAGCGTGGTCGACTTGCCCGAGCCGGTGGCGCCGGTCACCAGCACCATGCCGCGCTTGAGCTTGCTGAACATGTCGATGGTCGCCGGCAGGTTCAGCTCCGCCGCGCTCGGAATCTGCGTGGTGATGATGCGCAGCGCGATGGCGATGGTGCCGCGCTGCCGGTAGACGTTGGCGCGTACCCGGCCGATGCCGGCAAAGCCGTGCGCCAGGTCGACGTGATGGCGCTCATCGAAGATGGCCTGCAGGCGCTCGTCCAGCAGGGCCTGCGCCAGCGCGTTCATGTCCTCGGCCACCAGCGGCGGCTGCTGCGGCAGCGGTTCGAGCTCGCCCACCAGGCGCCAGTAGGGCGGCGAGCCGGCCTTGAAATGCAGGTCCGACACGCGCCGCGCCACCGCCAGCTCCACCAGCTGACGCAGGTACGCCTCCCCGTCGCGGGCGGTCAGCGGTCGGCCGGCTACCTGCTCGGCACTGGACATGTCGGTCATCGGCTGCTCCCTGCGCGGACTGAAGGACTGAGACCGGCAGTGTAGCCAAGCGCGCAGCGCCGCCCCAGTCCCGGCCGGCTAGCCTTCGAACAGGCGCCTGGCGCCGTTTTGCCATTCGCCATACCCGGCACATGCCCGGGCGCCGCCCGGCAAATCAAACACATACGCAGTCGATTTGTATGCCTGGCGGCTCTGCGACCGACCGTCCGACATCCCCGACGACGCCGTCGCCGTGCGCCTTGACGGCCGTGATGGCAGTTCCTATAGTGGCGCCTAGGTGGGGATTTGTGGGTCATTAGGGCTGAAATGTGGGGGCCATACCCATAAGCCGAGGGGAGCATGTTTCGCGGCATCACGGCGCTCAGTCTCGACGCCAAGGGTCGGATGGCCATTCCGAGCCGCTACCGCGAGCGCCTGCAAAACGATGCCGGCGGACAGCTCATCCTCACGCTCGACCACCGCGGCCAGTGCCTGCTGCTGTACCCGTTGCCGGTGTGGGAAGCGATCGAGCGCGAGCTGATCGAGGCACCCAACCTGCTCGAGGTGGTCGATCAGCTCAAACACACCCTGATCGGCCACGCCACCGAATGCGAGCCTGACGCCCAGGGCCGCATCCTGCTGCCGACCATGCTGCGTGAGCTGGTCGGCATCGACCGCCAGGTGGCGCTGGTGGGCCTGGGCAACAAATTCGAACTGTGGGACGAGACGGCCTGGGCCGAGCGGCGCAAGGGCTGGCTGCGGGCGGCGCAGGACGGCGCCGTGCAGCTGCCCGAGCAGCTCAGCCGGCTGGCTTTTTGATGAACGCAACGGACGCCGCCGGCCACCGGCCGGTCATGCTGGATGAGGTGATGCAGGGTCTGGCGATCCAAGCGAGCGGCTGTTACGTGGACGGCACCTACGGTGGCGGCGGTCACACACGCGCGCTGCTGGCGGCGCTGGGTCCGCACGGCCGCCTGCTGGCCATCGACAAGGACCCGGCCGCGGTGGCACGCGCCAGGGCCGAGTTCGGCGCCGATGCACGCGTCACGGTGCGCCACGGCAGCTTCGCGCAGCTCGGCGAGTTCGTCGACGAACTCGGCCTGCGCGGGCGCATCGCCGGGGTGCTGCTGGACCTTGGCATGTCGTCCATCCAGCTCGACGATGCGGCGCGCGGCTTCAGCTTCATGCGCGCCGGCCCACTCGACATGCGCATGGACACCAGCCGCGGCCCTACCGCCGCGCAATGGCTGGCGGACGCCAGCGAGGCGCAAATCGCGCAGGTGCTGCGCGAGTTCGGCGAGGAGCGCTACGCGCGGCGCATCGCCGCCGCCATCGTCGCGCGCCGCGCCCAGGCGCCGATCAGCACCACCGACGAGCTGGTCGAGGTGGTGCGCCAGGCCATGCCGCGGCGCGAGCAGCACAAGCATTTCGCCACCCGCACCTTCCAGGCGCTGCGCATCGTCGTCAACCACGAATTGGACGATCTGGCCGCCGGCCTCGAGCAGGCGTTGGCCGTGCTGGCGCCCGGCGGGCGGCTGGTGGTGCTGAGCTTCCACTCGCTCGAGGACCGGCCGGTCAAGCAGTTCATGCGCCAGCACGCCGGGCGCTTCGAGGGCGCCAGCGCACCGCCGGCGCTGCGCCTGGTGCGGGCGCCCAAGAAGGCCGGCCCGGCGGAGCTGGCCGTCAACCCGCGCGCGCGCAGCGCCATCCTGCGCGTGGCCGAACGCCTGGCCGACGCGGAGCCGGCCCATGCTTGACGCCTTCATCAACCGCACCGGCCACCTGCTGCTGGCGGCGCTGCTGCTGGCCTGTTTCGCCTCGGCGCTGGCGGTGGTTTACGTCAAACACCGCGAACGGCGTCTGGTGACCGAGCTGAGCGAGCTGCGCGACAGCCGCGACCGCCTCGACAGCGAGTGGAGCCGCCTGCTGCTCGAGGAGGCGACGCTGACCACGCACGCCCGGGTAGAGGCCAAGGCGCGCGACGAGCTCGGCATGGTATTGCCGCAGCCGCAGGAAATCGCCCAGGTGCGCCGATGAACGCCGTGTTCTCGCGCCCGCGCCACCTGCTCACGCTCGGCCTGGTGGTGCTGGCCGGCGCCGGTCTGGCGGCGCAGGCGGTCTACCTGCACACGCTGCGCACGCAGTTCCTGCGCGGCCAGGGCGATGCGCGCGCGCTGCGTACGGTGTCCGTCAACGCCCACCGCGGCATGCTGCTGGACCGCAACGGCGAGCCGCTGGCCATCAGCGCGCCGGTGGACTCGGTGTGGGTGGTGCCGGCGGACTTTGCCAAGGCGCGCGAGCGCTGGCCGCAGCTCGGGCGCGTGCTCGGCATGAGCACGGCGCAGCTGTCGGCCATCGTGTCGGCGCGCGCCGACAAGCGTTTTGCGTACCTCAAGCGCGCCGTGCCGCCGGAGCTGGCCGACGCCGCGCTGGCGCTGAAGCTGCCCGGCGTGTACCGCCAACGCGCCTACCGCCGCTACTACCCGCTGGCCGAGGCGGCCGGGCATGTGCTCGGCTACACCGACATCGACGACCGCGGCCAGGCCGGCCTCGAGCAGGCCTACGACAAACACCTGCGCGGCACGCCGGGCAAGGAACGCATCGTGCTCGACGCGCGCCGCCAGCGCGTGGCGCTGCTGGACACCATCGCCGCGCCGCGGCCGGGCAAGGACCTGAAACTGTCCATCGACCGGCGCATCCAATACCTCGCCTACCGCGAACTGAAGGCCGCGGTGCTGCGCCACCGGGCCGCCTCCGGCATGGCTGTGATGCTGGACGTGCAAAGCGGCGAGGTACTGGCCATGGTCAACCAGCCGACCTTCAACCCCAACGACCGCACCGATCAGGATCCCGACCGGCGGCGCAACCGGGCCGTCACCGACCCGTTCGAGCCCGGCTCCACCATCAAGCCGTTCACCGTCGCGGCGGCGCTGGCGCACCGCACGTTCGACCCGCGCCGCATCATCGACACCGCGCCCGGTTACATGCGCATGGGCCGCCACACGGTGCGCGACGTGCACAACTACGGCGCGCTCGACATGGCCGGCGTGATCCGCAAATCGAGCAACGTCGGCGCGGCGCAGATCGGCCTGTCGATGACGCCGCGGCAGATGTGGGAGACCTTCGCCGCCTTCGGCTTCGGCCTGCCCACCAGCACCGGCTTTCCGGGCGAGGCCAGCGGCCTGCTGCGCGCCGCGCAAAGCTGGCGGCAGGTGGAGCAGGTGACCATGTCGTTCGGCTACGGCGTGTCGACCACCGCGCTGCAACTGGCGCGCGCCTACGCCACGCTGGCCAGCGGCGGCCTGCTGCGGCCGGTGAGTTTCCTGGCGCTGGCGCCGAACGAACTGCCGGCCGGCGAACGCGCCCTGCCGGCCGACGTGGCGGCCACCGTCAACGCCATGCTCGAAGGCGTGGTCGGTCCAGGCGGCACCGCCACCAAGGCCGCCGTGGCCGGCTATCGGGTGGCCGGCAAGACCGGCACCACGCACATCGCCGACGCCGGCAGCTACGACCGCCACCGCTACCTGTCGAGCTTCGCCGGCTTTGCGCCGGCCAGCAATCCGCGCCTGGTGCTGCTGGTCACCCTGCGCGATGCGCAGGGCGCCTATTACGGTGGCGAGGTGGCGGCACCGGTGTTCCAGAATGTGATGGCCGGTGCGCTGCGCCTGCTGGGCGTGGCGCCGGATGCGCTGCCCGAGGCGCCGCTGACCCCGCCCACGCCGGCGACCGCACCGCGACTGATGCAAGCGGCGGAGCGGCGCCTGTGATGCCCGCCCGCGGTCCGACCCGCCCCACCGTGACGCTCGCCACCCTGCTGGCCGGCTGGCTGGACGATCTGCCCGGCACGCTGGCGTCGCTGCCGGTGGGCGGCCTTGCCAACGACAGCCGCGCCGTGCGGCCGGGCGATCTGTTCCTGGCCGTGCCGGGCCGGCGCACCGCGGGCACGCAGCACATCGGACAGGCCATCGCCCACGGCGCGGTGGCGGTGTTGATCGACACCAGCCTGCCGCTGCCGAGCGGCCTGCCGGTGCCGGTGCTGGCGGTGCCGAATCTCGCCGCCCGGCAGGGGCTGATCGCCGCCCGCTTTCACGGCGAGCCGTCGCGGGCGCTGAAGGTGATCGGCATCACCGGCACCAACGGCAAGACCTCGGTCAGTCATTTTCTGGCCCACTGCCTGCCGCGCTGCGGCATCCTCGGCACCGAGGGCAACGGCTTTCCGGGCCGCCTGGAGCCCGCCACGCACACCACGCCCGACGCGCTGGCGCTGCAGGCCTGGCTGGCGCGCTTTCGCGACCAGCGCGCGCGCCATGTGGCGATGGAGGTGTCCTCGCATGCGCTCGACCAGCAGCGCGTGGCCGGCGTCAGGTTCGATACCGCGGTGTTCACCAACCTGGGGCACGACCACCTCGACTACCACCGCGACCTCGACGACTACGCCGCCGCCAAGGCCGGCCTGTTCGCCAGCCCCGAGCTGCGCGCCGCGGTGCTGAATGCCGACGATCCCTACGGCGCGCGCATGGCGTCGGCGCTCGCCCCCGGCGTGCGGGTACTGCGCTATGGCATGCACGGCGGCGAGCTGCGCGGGCGCGCGCTGGCACGCCCGGCCGGGCTGCTGATCGACATCGACGGCGACTTCGGCCAGGCGCAGTTCGCCAGCCCCCTGCTCGGCGAGTTCAACCTCTACAACCTGCTGGCGACGCTCGGCACATTGCTGCTGGCCGATGTGCCCTTCAGCGAGGCGATCGACAAACTGCGCGCCCTGCCGCCGGTGCCGGGGCGCATGCAGGCGCTGCGCCGGCCGGGCGCGCCGCTGGTGGTGATCGACTACGCGCACAACCCGCCGGCGCTCGAGTCGGTGCTGACCGCGCTGCGCGCCCACGTGCCGGCCGGTGGGCGGCTGTGGTGCGTGTTCGGCTGCGGCGGCGAGCGCGATGCCGCCAAGCGGCCGGTGATGGGACAGATCGCGGCGCGTCTGGCCGACCGGGTGATCGTCACCGACGACAACCCGCGCGGCGAGGACGCGGCGGCGATCGCCGCCGCCATCCTGGCCGGTATTCCGGACGGCGTCGGCGCCCTGCTGATCCACGACCGCGCCACGGCCATCCGCCACGCCATCCACGCCGCCGACCTGCGCGATGTGGTGCTGATCGCCGGCAAGGGCGCCGAGCCGTATCAGATCGTCGGCGCCGAGCGGCGGCCGTTCTCGGACCTGGCCTGCGCCCAGGACGCGCAACGGACGCGGCCATGATGACGCTCGCCGAAGCCGCCCGCCTGATCGGCGCCCACCAGCAGCCGGCCGGTCATTTCACCGGCGTCGGCACCGACAGCCGCACGCTCGCGGCCGGCGAGCTGTTCGTGGCGCTCGCGGGCCCCCGCTTCGACGGCCACGACTACCTGCCCGCCGTGGCCGCTGCCGGTGCCGCGGGCGCCGTGGTACGCCGCCCCCACCCGGCGCTGCCGTGCCTGGTGGTGGCCGATCCGCTCGCCGCGCTCGGTCGGCTCGCCGCCGCCTGGCGCGGGCGCTTTACGCTGCCGCTGCTCGCCGTGACCGGCTCCAGCGGCAAGACCACCATCAAAGAACTGCTGGCCGCCGCGCTGGCGGGTCTCGGCCCGGTGCTGGCCACGCGCGGCAACCGCAACAACCACATCGGCGTGCCGCTGACGCTGCTCGAGCTGCGCCCAGCGCACCGGGCGGCGGTGATCGAGATGGGCATGAACCATCCCGGCGAGATCGCGCATCTGGCCGCGCTCGCCGGCCCGACGGTGGGCGTGATCGGCAACGCCGGCGCGGCGCACCTGGAAGGCCTCGGCAGCGTGGCGGCGGTGGCGCGCGCCAAGGGCGAGCTCATCGAACGCCTGCCGGCGGACGCCGTCGCGGTGCTCAATGCCGACGACGCCCACTTGCCGCTGTGGCGCGAGCTGGCCGGCGCGCGGCGGGTCATCAGTTTCGGCTTGGACCAGCCGGCCGACGTGACGGCCGAGTACACGCTCAGCGCCGACGGCAGCGCGCTCGAACTGCGCACGCCGGCCGGTAGCATCGCCACCCGCCTGGCGCTGCTCGGCCGGCACAACGTGCTGAACGCGCTGGCCGCCACCGCGGCGGCGCTGGCGGCCGGCGCCGACCTTGCCGACATCGCCAAGGGTCTGGCCACGGTGCGTCCGGTACCGGGTCGGCTGTATCCGCTCACCGGCCAGGCCGGCGCGCGCCTGATCGACGACAGCTACAACGCCAACCCGCTGTCGGTGCGAGCGGCCATCGAGGTGCTGGCCGGCCTGCCCGGCGAACGCCTGCTGGTGCTGGGCGACATGCGCGAGCTGGGCGCCGACGCCGCGCGCCTGCATGCCGACTGCGGCGCCGCCGCGCGCGCGGCCGGCATCGAGCATCTGGTCACGCTGGGACCGCTGGCAACCCATGCCGCATCGGCCTTCGGCGCCGGCGCCGTCGCCTGCACGGAACTGGCGCAGGTCATCGATGCGGCCGGCGCCCTGCTGCAGCCGGACCTCATCGCGCTCATCAAGGGCTCGCGCAGCGCCGGCATGGAGCGCGTGGTGCAGGCCCTGGCTGCCGGCGATTCGCCGCACGGGGGGCACTGATGCTGTACCACCTGTTCGACCGGCTGGCGGCCGACATCAGCGGTTTCAACGCGTTTCGCTACATCACGCTGCGCGCCATCCTGGCGGCGCTGACGGCGCTGGTGATCTCGCTCGCCGCCGGCGGGCCGGTGATCCGTTACCTCACCGCGCTGCGCCTGGGCCAGCAGGTGCGCACGGACGGCCCCAAGACGCACCTTGGCAA
>NZ_JAQVGQ010000044.1 GCF_028696615.1 Immundisolibacter sp.
TTTCCGGTGAACGGCCGCTTCAGTCCGCAGCAGCGGGCGCTGTACGAGATCGTGCTCGACGCCCAGCACGCCGCCATCGACAAGGTGCGCCCCGGCAACCACTGGAACGAGCCGCACGAGGCGGCGGTGGAGGTGCTCACCGCCGGCCTGCTGCGCCTGGGTATCTTGAAGGGCGAGCTCAAACAGCTCATCGACGAGGGCGCCTACCGGCCCATGTACATGCACCGCACCGGCCACTGGCTCGGCATGGACGTGCACGACGTCGGCGAGTACAAGCTGGGTGATGCCTGGCGCGTGTTCGAGCCCGGCATGGTCACCACCGTCGAGCCGGGCCTTTACATCGCCGCCGGCACGCCGGGCGTGGGCAAAGAGTGGTGGGACATCGGCATCCGCATCGAGGACAACGTGCTGGTGACCCGCCGCGGGCGCGAGATCACCACCGGCGGCGTGCCGAAGTCGGTCGCCGACATCGAAGCGCTGATGGCCGGCGCGTGAACGCCGACTGCGAGGTGCTGATCGCCGGCGCCGGGCCGGCCGGGGCGGCGCTGGCGGCGGCGCTGGCGCCGCTTGCGCTGCGCGTGGTGCTGACCGACGCCGCGCCGGCGCCCGAAGGCGCCGACCGGCGCGCGCTGGCGCTCGGGCTCGGCAGCCAGCGCATCCTGCAGGGGCTTGGCGTGTGGCCGGCGCTGGCTGACCACGCCACCGCCATCCGGCGGCTCGAAGTCACCGAGCGCGGCGCGCCCGGCGTCACGCGCATGGCGGCGCGCGAGGTCGGCGCCCCGGCGCTCGGCTGGGTGGTGGGCGACCGGCTGCTGCAGCGGGCGCTGCTGGCACGAGCGGCGGAACTCGGCATCGAGCCCCGGGCGGCGGCGGTGAGCGCGCTCGCGCCTGGCGACGAGGCGCTGGCCGTGACGCTGAGCGGTGCAGATGGCGACACCGTCGTGCGCACGCGCCTGCTGGTGGCCGCCGACGGCAGCGAGTCGACCGTCTGCCGCCTGGCCGGCCTGCCGCGTCATCACCAGGAACTGCCGGACAGCGTGCTGCTGGCGCGCCTCGCCTGCGACCGCCCGCACGCGGGTCTCGCGCACGAGCGCTTCGGTGCCGGCGGGCCGATGGCGCTGCTGCCGGGGCCGGGCGCGGCCGACTACACGCTGGTGTGGACCCTGCCGCACGAGCGGGCCGAGGATCTGGCCGCGCTGCCGGCGCGACTTCTGGCGCCGATCGCCCAGGATGCCTTCGGCTGGCGGGCCGGGCGTTTCGTCGCGCTGGCCGAGCCGCGCAGCGTGCGCCTTGCCGAAAGCTGGCCCGTGCCGGCCACCGGCGAGCGGGTGCTGGCCATCGGCAATGCCGCCAACACGCTGCACCCGATCGCCGCGCAGGGCTTCAATCTCGGTCTGCGCGACGTGGCCACACTGGCCGGGCTGCTGGCCGAGGCCGCCGGCACCGATCCGGGCACGGATGCGTTGCTTGCCGCCTATCGCCGTGCGCGCGAATCCGACTGGCGGCGCTTTCGAACCATCACCGGCTGGCTGCCGCGCCTGTTCGAGAATCCCGCGCCGCCGTGGCTGCTGGCGCGCAGCGCGGGCTTGGCGGTGCTGGATCTGTTGGCGCCGGTCAAGCGCCGCCTGATGCGCCACGCCATGGGCCTGGCCGGCCCGCAGAACCGCCTGCAACGGGGGCTTTGGCCGTGACCGATGCCGAGGTGCTGATCGTCGGCGCCGGCATCACCGGCGCGGCACTCGCGCTGGCGCTGGCCGATGCCGGCGTGCCGGTGGCGCTGCTGGACCGCGCCACGCCGCCGCCGCTGCCCCGCGCCGGCCAGGCACTCGACGTGCGCGTCAGCGCCATCCATGCGGCGGCGGCGGGTTGGCTCATGCGGCTCGGCGCCTGGGACCTGATTCCGCCGGCGTGCCGCGCGCCGTTCGGCCGCATCGAGGTGTGGGATGCGTCGTCCGTCGGGCGCATCGGTTTTGACAGCGCCGACATCGGGGCGCCGTGGCTTGGGCACATCGTCGAGAACCGCGCGCTGGTCGCCGCCTTGCACGCGCGTCTTTCGCAGTTGCCGAGCGCCCGCCTGCTGGCGCCGGCCGAGTGGGACGACTGGCAGGTCGAGGCGGGCGGCGTGCGCCTGCGCCTCGCCGACGGCCGGCAGCTCACCACGCGGCTGCTGGTCGGGGCCGACGGTGGTGCCTCGCCGCTGCGTCTTCGCGCCGGCATCGCGGCCATCGATGAGCCGTTTCGGCAGTGCGCGCTGGTGTGCCACGTGGCGACCGAGCGCCCGCACGGCGACACCGCCCGCCAGCGTTTTCTGCCGACCGGGCCTCTCGCTTTTCTGCCGCTGGCGGACGGGCGCTCGTCGATCGTCTGGTCCACCACACCAGCCGAAGCGCAGCGGCTGGCGGCGCTGCCGGCGGATGAGTTTGCGCGGGAACTCGGCGCCGCTTTCGGGGAGCGCCTGGGCGCCATCGGCGCGGTCGGCGAGCGGGCGGTGATTGCGCTGTGCGGGCGCGAGGCGGCGCGCTACGTCGGCCCGCGCCTGGCGCTGGCGGGCGACGCCGCGCACGTGGTGCACCCGCTGGCGGGTCTGGGTGCCAATCTCGGGCTCGGTGACGCCGCGCAGCTCGCGGCGGCGGTGAGGGACGCGCTGCGCGCGGGGCGCGATCCCGGGCAGGATCACCTGCTGCGCGCCTACGAGCGCACGCGGCGCAGCCAGGACCTGCCAGTGGTGCGCGCCATCGTGGGGCTGCATCGGCTGTTCACGACGAAGGCGCCGCCGCTGCGCGTGTTGCGCGGCGCGGGACTGCGGGCGGTGGATTTCGCGGCGCCGCTCAAGCACTTGTTCACCACGGCGGCCTGTGGTCTCGACGATCCGGCGTTCGTTCCTCAGTCGGCCGCGACCAGCGGCTGACCCAGCAGGGCCGCGAGCTGCGCGGCGAGTTGCGCGCCGACCCGCTCGGAATCGGCCTCCGCCGGGGCCAGATCACGCAACTGCGTCACGGCGAGACCCGCATAGCCGCACGGATTGATGCGGCCGAACGGCGCGAGGTCCATCGCTACGTTGACACTCAGGCCGTGGTAGCAGCAGCCGCGCCGCACGCGCAGGCCCAGCGCGGCGATCTTGGCGCCGGCCACGTACACGCCGGGCGCGCCGGGGCGCCGCTCGGCGGCGATGTCGAGCCCGGCCAGCAGGTCGATCACCGCCTGTTCGAGCGTGGTGACCAGCGCCTTCACGCCAAGTCCCATGCGGTTCAGGTCGAGCAGCGCGTACAGCACCACCTGACCCGGGCCGTGGTAGGTGACCTGCCCGCCGCGGTCGCAGCGCACGACCGGGATGTCGCCGGCGTCCAGCACGTGCCGGGGCTCACCGGCCAGACCCAGCGTGAACACCGGCGGGTGCTCGACCAGCCACAGCTCGTCGGCCGTGTCGGCGTCCCGCCGGTCGGTGAACTCCTGCATGGCCGCCAGACACGCGGCGTAGTCCACGCGGCCCCGCCGCCGCAGGCGCAGGCTCACTGCGCGCGAAGATCGGCCTTGAAGGCCTGATAGGCGTCCCACACGCGCCGCCAGGCCGGCCCCGGCCGGCCGTCGCCGACCGGCGCGCCGTCGAGCTGCGTCACCGCCAGCACTTCCTTGGTGGAGCTCGACAGCCAGATCTCGTCCGCCGCCAGCAGTTCCTTCAGGCGCAGCGGGCGCTCGTCGACGCGCAGGTCCACCTGCGCGGCGAGCTCCAGCACCAGGTCGCGGGTGATGCCGTGCAGCAGCCAGTTGCTCGGCGGCGGCGTCACCACGGCGCCGTCGATGACGGCGAACACGTTGGCGGCGGCGCCCTCGGTGACCCAGCGGCCGCGGTGCAGGATCGCCTCGTCGGCGCCAGCGTCGATGGCCTGCTGGCGCAGCAGCACGGCGCCCTGCAGCGAGATGGACTTGATCTGGCACCACTGCCAGCGGATGTCGGCCAGACTCAGCGCGCGCAGGCCGCCCTCGACCTGCGCCGCCGGCACGGGTTTGAGCGGCCGCGGCATGGCGAACACGGTCGGCGGGCAGTCCGGGAAGGCGTGATCGCGCGGCGCCACGCCGCGCGTGACCTGCAGATACACCGACGCATCACCGCCGCCGTGGCGCGCCAGCAGCTCGGTCAGGACGTCCGCCCAGTGCGCCGCGGTGTGGGGATTCCCGATGCGCGCCTCGGCGAGACTGCGCTCCAGGCGCGCGATGTGCGCGTCCAGGCGCAGGTAATGCCCGCCGTAGGCGGGGATCACCTCGTACACGCCGTCGCCGTAGATGAAACCGCGGTCGAGCGGGTGGATGCGCGCCTGCGACAGCGGCAGGAAGTCGCCGTCGAGGTAAACCGTGATGTCGGCGTCGTGCGGCAGCGTCGCGGGCATCGGTTTACTCCTGCCACCACAACCGCGCGGCGTCGATGGCGCGGCGGATGAAATTGCCCTCGCCGACGTCCGCCAGCGCCACCAGCGGGCGCTCGATCAGCACCTCGTCGCCGAGCTTGACGCGCAGCGTGCCCTGCACCGAGCCCTTGGCCACCGGCGCCATCAGGCGCGGCGCCACTTCGACCGACGCCGCCAGCTCGTCGTACTTGCCGCGCGGCACGGTCACGTACAAATCCTCGGCCAGACCCAGCGGCACGGCCTGCTCCTGGCCGCCGAACACCGGCGCGTCGGTGCGTTTCTCGCCGGCTGGGTACAGGCGGTGGGTTTCGTAGAAGCGGAAGCCCCAGTTGAACAGCGCCTGTGCTTCCTGAAAACGCGTGCGTTCGCTGGCACTGCCCATGATCACGGCGATCAGGCGCATGTCGTCGGCCTTGCGCGAGGCCACCAGGCAGTAGCCGGCGGCATCCGTGAAGCCGGTTTTCAGGCCGTCGACGTTCTTGTCCCAGAACAACAGCCGGTTGCGGTTGGGCTGAGTGATGTTGTTCCAAGTGAACGACTTCAGCGAATACCAGGGGTAGTAGTCCGGGAAGTCGCGGATGGTGGCCGCCGCCAGGCGCGCCATGTCGAGCGCGCTCGTGTAGTGGTCGTCCGCCGGCAGGCCATGGGCGTTCACGAAATGGGTGTGCGTGAGGCCGAGTCGCTTGGCCTGCGCGTTCATGAGGTCGACGAACGCCGCCTCGGTGCCGGCCATGTGTTCGGCCAGCGCCAGCGTGGCGTCGTTGCCGGACTGGGTGAGCACGCCGTGGATCAGCACCTCGACCGGCACCGGCTTGCCGGGGTCGATGAAGCTGCGCGAGCCGCCGGTGCGCCAGGCGTCGTGGCTGATGGTGATTTCCTCGTCGAGCTTGAGGTCGCCCTTTTTGAGGGCATCGAACGCCACGTAGGCGGTCATGATCTTGGTCAGACTGGCCGGCGGATGCGGCGCGTCGGGGTCCTTGGCGGCCAGCACCTGACCGGTGTTGTAGTCGTACAGCACGTAGCTGCGCGCCGGCAGTTGCGGGGCGCTGGGCACCGGCAAGGCGCCGGCGGCGCCGGCGAACAGGAACAGCACGCCGAAGGCGTGGCGGGCGAGGGACGATCGCGATGGCATGGTGACCTTGTGTCGGATGGCGGGCCGCTGGCGGGCAGCGGCCGGCGGGTTGTCGGGGTTTTTGCTGGTGTGGGTTCGGGTCAGGGTGCCGGCACGCGCAGCGAGGGCAGACCGAGCGCGCCCAGCCGGGCGACGATCGTCTGCAGCCGGGCCGGCGCCAGGGGTCCCAGGCGCACCCGGTGCAGCGGGCCGTCGTGGCCGGCCGGCTGCACGCTGACCGGCGCCAGGTCCTCCTGGCGCAGGCGGCTGGCCAGGCGCTGCGCGGCCGCCGCCTCGCCGAAGGCGCCGACCTGCAGATAGACCGCAGCGCCCGACGGCGGTTCGTCGTCGGCGACCATCAGCCGCGGCGTGGCGGGCGCGCCCGGCAGCACGGCGCGCACCTCGACCCATCCGCTGCCGTTGCCGACCAAGCCCAGCTTGGCGGCCGCCACGTAGGACAGGTCGATCAGCCGGTTGCGTTTGAACGGGCCGCGGTCGTTGATGCGCACCACCACGCTGCGGCCGTTGGCGAGGTTCGTCACGCGCGCGTAGCTCGGGATGGGCAGGATCGGGTGAGCGGCGGTCATGGCCAGCATATCGTAGCGCTCACCGTTGGCGGTCGGGCGGCCGTGGAACTCGCGCCCATACCAGCTGGCGATGCCGCGCGCCTGGTAGCCGGCGGCGCTGGCCAGCGGCCGGTAGGTGACGCCTTCGAACTCATACGGCTTCAGGCACGGCCGGCACAGGGGTTCCGCCCGCGGCACCGCGTCCGGGATGGCATTGATGTCCACCGCCGACAGCGGCGGGCCGTCGCGGCGAAAGTCCGGCGCCGGGCGCGGACCCGGGCCGGCACAGCCGGCCAGCAGCGCCATCAGCAGCAGCGCCAGCCAGGCGCACGCCCGGCCGGTTTCAGGGTGTGCTCGCCCGCCGTTCACCGATCGCCGCCGCCAGCTGGGTGACCGCCATCGCGTACAGCGGGCTGTGGTTGTAGCGGGTGATGGCGTAGAAGTTCTGGAAGCCGAGGTGATATTCGTCGCCGTGCTCGGCGTCGAGGCGGATCAGCGCCGCCTTCAGCGAGGGCGCCACCCTGGCCTCGGCCAGCACGCCGCGGCGGCGCAGCTCGGCCAGTGTCAGTTCGGGCTTGGGATCGCTCGCCGCCAGGCCGGTGGCGGCCGGCGCCACCGCGGCCGGCACGCTGATCGGCTCGCCGCGCTGCCAGCCGTGCCGGCGCAGGTAATTGGCCACGCTGCCGATGGCATCGGCCGGGCTGCCGAGCAGGTCGCGCCGGCCGTCGGCGTCGAAATCGACCGCGTAGGCCCGATAACTCGACGGCATGAACTGCGGCAGCCCGAGCGCCCCGGCGTAGGAGCCGCTCAGCGCCGCCAGGTCCAGGCGCTGTTCGCGCCCCAGCAGCAGCAGCTCGCGCAGCTCACGGCCGAAGAAAGCACTGCGCGGCAGGCCGGCCACGGTGAGCGTGGTCAGCGCGTCGATGGCCCGGTAACGGCCGGTGACGGCGCCGTAGCGGGTCTCGACGCCGATGATGGCGGTGATCACCGCCGCCGGCACGCCGTGCTCGCGTTCGGCGCGCGCCAGGTCGGCGGCGTGGGCGCGCCAGAACTCGACGCCGCCGGCGATGCGCTGTTCGGTCAGAAAGATCGGCCGGTAGCGGTACCAGGGCAGTTTTTCGGCCGGCCGGGTGATGGCGTCGATGATGCTCTGCTGGAAGGCGGCGTCGGCGAACAGGCGCTCGAGCGCGGCGCGCTCGAAGCCGTCCTGGCGGACCATTTCGTCGATCAGCGCCTGCAGCGGCGGATGCTCGGCCAGCGGCACGGCGGCTGCCGGCCCGGCCAGGCCCAGCGCCAGCAGCGCGGCGGCGAGGCGCCTCACGCCGGCCACAGTTTGCGGTGGGCGCGGATGCCCGTGAGCATGCCAAAACCGAGCATCAGGGTGACCATGGACGTGCCTCCGTAACTGACCAGCGGCAGCGGCACCCCGACCACCGGGAAAATGCCGCTGACCATGCCGATGTTGACCAGAACATAAACGAAAAACGTGCACACCAGCCCGCCGGCGAACAGCCGCCCGAAGCCGTCGCTGGCCTGCATGGCGATGTGCATGCCGCGGCCGATGATAAAGCCGTACAGCAGCAGCAGGCCGATGGCGCCGAGCAGGCCGAACTCCTCGCCGAACACGGCGAACACGAAGTCGGTGGCGCTTTCCGGCAAAAAGTGCAGGCGCGTCTGCGTGCCCTGCAGCCAGCCCTTGCCGTAGAACCCGCCCGAGCCGATGGCGATGGTCGACTGGATGATGTGATAGCCGCTGCCGAGCGGGTCGCGCTCGGGGTCGAACAGCGTCAGTACCCGCTGGCGCTGGTAGTCGTGCATGCCGAACAGCCACAGCAGCGGCGCGGCGGCGGCGGCCAGTGCGACGAAGGCGCCGATCAGCCGCCAGCCAAGACCGGCCAGGAACAGCACCGACAACCCGGCCGCCGCCACCAGCAGCGCGGTGCCCAGGTCCGGCTGGGCGGCGATCAGCACCACCGGCGCCAGCGCCAGGGCCACGCTGACCAGCACGTCGCGCGGCGCCGGCGGCAGCACCCGGTCCGACAGGTAACGGGCCACCATCATCGGCACGGCGAGCTTGGCGAGCTCGGACGGCTGAAAGCGCAGCACGCCAAGATCGAGCCAGCGCTGCGCGCCCTGGCCGATGGCGCCGACCGCATCCACCACCACCAGCAGCGCCAGCGTGAGCAGGTACAGCGGCGCCGCCAGGCGCTGCAGCCAGCCGACCGGCACCTGCGCCGCCAGCACCAGCAGCAGCAGGCCGAGCGCCACGCGCAGTCCCTGGCTTTGCAGCGCCGACAGCGCGCCGCCGCCGGCGCTGTAGGCCAGCAGCAGACCGATGCCGCATACGCCCAGCAGGCCGAGCAGCAGCGGCCAGTCGATGTTCACCTGCCGCAGCAGGGCGAGCCAGCGGTTCATGGTGTCGTGTCTGGGGGTGGTGTGGGGGCTTGCGTGGGCTGCAGCCAGGCGTCGAGCACCTGGCGCGCCAGCGGCGCCGCCGTGCCGCTGCCCGAGCCGCCGTTCTCGACGATCACGGCCAGCGCGATGCGTGGCGCCTCGACCGGCGCGAAGGCGATGAACAAGGCATGATCCTGCAAATGTCGCGGGGCGTTGCGGCCGCGGTCGTCGGGGCGCTGCGACAGGCCGAACACCTGCGCCGTGCCGGTCTTGCCGGCTGCGCTGTAGGGCACGCCGGCCAGTGCTTTGTAGGCCGTGCCGCCGGGGGACACCACCGCGCGCATGGCGTCGATCGCCGTCTGCCAGTGCTCGGCGGCAATGCTCGGCACCTCGCCGGTGTGCGCCGGCGGCCGGCCCAGCGGCGGTGGCACCACGCGCGCCGGCGGCGCCGCGCCGCGGCTGGCGAGCAGTGCCGTGGCCTGCGCCAGCTGCAAGGCGGTGGCGGTGTCGTAGCCCTGGCCGATGCCGGCGATCAGCGTCTCGCCCGGGTACCAGGGGGCCTTGCGCGTGCGGCGCTTCCATTCCGGCGACGGCAGCACGCCGGCCAGCTCGCCGGGCAGGTCGATGCCGGTGAGCCGCCCGAAGCCGAAACGGCCAAGCTCGGCATGCATGCGCTCGATGCCCAGGCGCAGCGCCAGCTCGTAGAAATACACGTCACACGACTGCGCCACCGCGCGCAGCGCATCCACCCGGCCGTGTCCGCTGCGCTGCCAGCAGCGGTAGCGGTGACTGGAGCTGCCGAGCGTGTACCAGCCCGGACACCACACGTGATCGGACGGCGTGATCGCGCCCACGTGCAGGCCGGCCAGCAGCATGAACGGCTTGATGGTCGACCCCGGCGGGTACAGGCCGCGCAGCGCCCGGTCGAGCAGCGGCCGCAGCGGGTCGTCCGTCAGGCGCCGGTAGTCGTCGCTGCCGATGCCGCCCACGAACAGGTTGGGATCGAAGGAGGGTTCGCTGACTATGGCCAGCACGGCGCCGTCGCGCGGGTCGATGGCCACCACCGCCCCCGGGCGGCCGGCCAGGGCGGCCCGCGCAGCGCGCTGCAGCCCGACGTCCAGGTTCAGGCGCAGCGGCGTGCCGGGCCGGGCGAGGATGCGGTCGAGCACGCGCAGGCGCCGGCCGTGGGCGTCGACTTCCACCTGCTGGTAGCCGACCCGGCCCTGCAGCAGCGTGTCGTAGGACTTCTCGATGCCGGTCTTGCCGATGCTGTCGCTGGCGCGTTGCTCGGCGCTGGCGTCGGCCAGTTCGGCCTCGCTGACGCGCCCGACGTAGCCGACCACGTGCGCCGTGAGCGCGCCCTGCGGGTAGTGGCGCGACAGGTCACCGCGCAGCTCGACGCCCGGAAAGCGATGCCGCTGCACGGCAAACCGCGCCGCCTCGGTCTCGTCGAGGTGCCGGCGCAGCACCAGCGCCTCGAAGCGCGGCCGGCCGCGCCTGAGGCTGGCGAAGCGCTCGAGGTCGGCCGGGCGCAGCTCGATCCGCTGCGCCAGCGCGGCGAGGGTGGCGTCGAGATCGGGCACGTTCTCCGGCGTCACGTACAGGCTGTAGCTGGACACGTTCTCGGCCAGCAGCACGCCGTTGCGGTCGGTGATCACCCCGCGCGCCGGGGCGATCACCTCGGCGCGGATGCTGTTGTCGCGCGAGGCGGTGGCATAGCGGTCGTGCTGCAGCACCTGCAGGAAGGTCAGGCGTGCCAGCAAGCCCACGCCGGCCAGCGCCATCACCGCCAGCAGCAGCCAGGCGCGGCGACGGAACAGGCGCAGCTCGGCGGCCGGGTCCTTGATGGTCTGGTGGCGGCGCGCCATCGTTTCAGCGTCCGCCGCGCCGCAGCTCGCGCAGCGCCAGGAACAGCCATGGCCACAGCAGCGTGCCGCTGATCGCCGGCAGCAGAACGGTGGCGGTGACCGGCCGGCCGCTGCTGCCGGTGACCAGCCCCAGCACGGCTTGCTGCAGCACCAGTAGCGGCGCCAGCAGCAGCGCCTGCTGCAGCAGTGGCAGCACGCGAAGGCGCTGGTGCACCGCCAGTACGCCGGCCGCCACCACCGGCAGCGCCAGCGCGTGCTGGCCGAGCGGCGCGCCGGTGAGCGCATCCTGCAGCAGGCCGAGCAGGAACGCGGCCATGATGCCGACCCGCTCCGGGTGGGCCAGGCACCAGTAGGCGAGCGTCAGCGTCAGCCACGGCGGCTGCCAGGCGCTGGCCCATTCTGGCAGCGGCGCCAGCGTCAGCAGGCCGGCCACCAGCAGGCTGGCGGCGATGACCGTAAAGCGCGGCGTGATCGGCGCGGCGGTCACGGTGTCGGTGCCGGCGTGTCGCCCGCCCCATGCAGGGGTGTCGCCTGCGGCGGCCACACCAGCAGCACTTCCTGGGTGCGGTCCAGGCGCGCGCGCGGCACGGCCCGGATGTCGGCGAATTCGCCTTCGCCGATGCGGTTCACCACGCTGACGGTGGCCACCGGCAGGTCCGGCGGGAACACGTCGTCGAGGCCGGAGGTGACCAGCGCATCGCCCACCTCGATGTCGACATGGTTGGGCAGGTAAGGCAGGTCCAGCTCGCCGCTCGGCCCGCGGCCGACGGCGATGGCCCGCACGCCACTGCGCACCGACTTGACCGGAATGGCGTGCCGGGCGTCGGTGATCAGCAGCACCTGGCTGGTCTGGGCGGCCACGTGCGCCACCTGTCCCACCACGCCGTCGGCGTCGAGCACCGGCTGGCCGACGAACACGCCCTGCAGGGAGCCTTTGTCGATCTCGATCTGGCCGATGTACGGATCGAGACCGACCCTGATCGTGCTGGCGATCAGCGCGCGCAGCGGCTGCGGGGTGCGGGCGAGCGAGTCGAGCAGCGCCTGCAGGCGACGGTTCTCGGCCTGAAGGGCATCCAGCGCCTGCACGCGCAGTTTGAGAAGCAGGTTCTGCTCGCGCAGCGCCGCTGCCTCGGCCCGCAGCGCGGCCCGCTCGCGCAGGTTGTCGGCGCACCAGGCATACATGCGAAATGGCAGGTCGACCGCCTGCTGCAGCGGATGCAGCGCGGTCAGCAGCGCGCCGCGCAGCGGCACCAACCGATCAGTGCGCTGGTCCAGGAACAGCAGCAGCAGCGCCGCCAGCACCGCCAGCAGCAGGCGCGACACCAGCGACGGGCGACGCCGGAACAGCCTAGCCATGTCAGCAAACCGGAAATGGCGCGCCGGGCGCGCGGCCGATCATTCCTCGTCGAAGATGTCGGTCACCTGGTCGATGAAGTCGAGCGCCATCTCGCCGCCGCGCGCCACGCACAGCATCGGCTCGTCGGCGACCACCACCGGCAGGCCGGTTTCTTCCGAGAACAGCCGGTCGATGCCGCGCAGCAGCGCGCCGCCGCCGGTGAGCACCATGCCGCGCTCGGCCACGTCCGCCGACAGCTCGGGCGGGATTTGTTCCAGCGCCTTGCGCAGGCCGGCGATGATGCCGTGCAGCGGGTCCTGCAGGGCTTCCAGCACCTCGTTGCTGTTGAGCGTGAAGCTACGCGGCACGCCCTCGGCGAGGTTGCGGCCGTTGACCTGGATCTCGCGCACCTCGTCGCCGGGGTAGGCGGAGCCGATCTGGTGCTTGATGGTCTCGGCGGTGGTCTCGCCGATCAGCGTGCCGTAGTTGCGGCGCACGTAGTTGACGATCGACTCGTCGAAGCGGTCGCCGCCGATGCGCACCGACTCCGAATACACCAGGCCGTTGAGCGAAATGACGGCGATCTCGGTGGTGCCGCCGCCGATGTCGATGATCATCGAGCCGGTGGCCTCGCTGACCGGCAGGCCGGCGCCGATGGCGGCGGCCATGGGTTCCTCGATTAGATATACTTCGCGCGCCCCGGCGCCGAGCGCCGATTCGCGGATGGCGCGGCGTTCCACCTGCGTCGACCCGCACGGCACGCCCACCACCACGCGCGGGCTCGGGCGGAAAAATCCGCGCTCGTGCACCTTGCGGATGAAGTGCTGCAGCATCTTCTCGGTGACGTAGAAATCGGCGATCACGCCGTCCTTCAGCGGCCGGATGGCGGTGATGTTGCCCGGCGTGCGACCGAGCATGCGCTTGGCCTCGATACCCACCGCCTGGATCACCTTGCGACCGTTGGTGCTGGCGCCGTGACGGATGGCCACCACGGACGGCTCCTGCAGCACGATGCCGCGTCCGCGCACCGACACCAGCGTGTTGGCGGTGCCAAGGTCGATGGCAAGATCGCTCGAAAATAGCCCGAACAGTTTTTTGAACATCGGTGGGTCCGACCGGCCTCTAAGGTATTGGAAGGGCAACGAAAGTGCCGCGGCGCCGCAATCTAGCAACGGCCTGCGGCGATCACAACCAGCGGCGAGGAAGCAGTGTGTCGATAAACAGCGACGAGGTCCGCAGGGTGGCGCATCTGGCCCGAATCGAGGTGTCCGCCGACCAGTTGACCGCCTATGCCGGCGAACTGAGCACCATTCTGGCGTTGGTGGCGCAGCTGGGGCAGGCCGACACCGACCGGGTGCCGCCGCTGGCGCATCCGATCGAGGCCAGCCAGCGCCTGCGCGCCGACGAGGTCACCGAAACCGACCAGCGGCGCCGCTTCCAGGCCATTGCACCGGCGGTGCAGGACGGCCTGTATCGGGTGCCGAAAGTCATCGAATGAGCACAGTTTACACCCCAAGGCCAGCCTCCCATGCTCGATGAGACCCTGACCGAACAGGTCGCCGCGCTGCGCCGGCGCGAGTACTCGGCGCGCGAGCTGACCGAGGCGTATCTGGCGCGCATCGAAGCGCGCAACGGCGCGCTGAATGCCTACCTCACGGTCACCGCCGAGGCGGCGCGGGCGGCCGCCGACGCCGCCGATGCGGCGCTCGCCGCCGGCGACGCGCCGCCGCTGGCCGGCATCCCGATCGCCCACAAGGACATCTTCTGCACCGATGGGGTGCGCACCAGCTGCGCGTCTCGCATGCTCGACAACTTCATCGCGCCCTACGACGCCACCGTGGTCGAGCGCCTGGCCGCCGCCGGGGCGGTGATGCTCGGCAAGACCAACATGGACGAGTTCGCCATGGGCTCGTCGAACGAGACCTCGTTCTACGGCCCGGTGCGCAACCCCTGGGACCTCACGCGCGTGCCGGGCGGCAGCAGCGGCGGCTCGGCGGCGGCGGTGGCGGCGGGTCTTTGCAGCGCCGCCACCGGCACCGACACGGGCGGCTCCATCCGTCAGCCGGCGGCGCTGACCGGCATCTGCGGCCTCAAGCCCACCTACGGGCGCGTGTCGCGCTACGGCATGATCGCGTTTGCGTCCTCGCTGGACCAGGCTGGTCCCATGGCGCGCTCGGCGGCCGATCTGGCGCTGCTGCTGCAGGCCATGGCCGGCTTCGACCCGCGCGACTCGACCAGCATCGACCGGCCGGTGCCGGACTACTCGGCGGCGCTGTACCAGCCACTGACGGGTCTTCGCATCGGTCTGCCGGCGCAGTATTTCGATGCCGGCCTCGACGGCGGGGTGGGCGACGCGGTGCGCGCGGCGCTCGCCGAACTCGAGCGCCAGGGCGCGCACCTGGTGGACATCGACCTGCCACACACGCCGCTGTCGGTGCCGGCGTACTACGTGGTGGCGCCGGCCGAGGCCTCGTCGAACCTCGCCCGCTACGACGGCGTGCGCTACGGCTATCGCTGCGCCGAGCCCAAGGACCTGCTCGATCTGTACCAGCGCAGCCGCAGCGAGGGCTTCGGCGCCGAGGTCAAGCGGCGCATCCTGATCGGCACCTACGTGCTGTCGGCCGGCTACTACGACGCCTATTACCTGAAGGCGCAGCGCGTGCGCCGGCTGATTCGCGACGATTTTCTGACCGCTTTCGAGCAGGTCGACGTGATCGCCGCGCCGACCACGCCGCAGCCGGCGTTTCGCCTGGGCGAGAAGCAGAACGACCCGGTGGCCATGTATTTGTCGGACATCTACACCATCGCGGCGAATCTGGCCGGACTGCCGGCGCTGTCCGTGCCCTGCGGGCGGGTGCAGGGTCTGCCGGTCGGCCTGCAGCTGATCGGCCGCGATTTCGACGAGGCGCGCCTGCTGAACGTCGCCCACCGCTACCAGCAGGTGACCGACTGGCACCTGCGCCGCCCGCCGGAGGTGTGAGATGAGTGACTGGGAAGCGGTCATCGGGCTCGAGGTGCACTGCCAGCTCGCCACGCGCAGCAAGCTGTTCTCGGGCGCCAGCACGGCGTTCGGCGCCGAGCCGAACACGCAGGCCTGCGCGGTCGATCTGGCGCTGCCGGGCGTGTTGCCGGTGCTCAATCGCGAGGCGGTGGCCATGGCCATCACCTTCGGCCTGGCGATTGGCGCGCAGATCGCGCCGCGCTCGGTGTTCGCGCGCAAGAACTACTTCTACCCGGACCTGCCCAAGGGCTACCAGATCAGCCAGTACGAGCTGCCGATCGTGGCCGGCGGCCACCTCGACATCAGCGTCGACGGCATCGAAAAGCGCATCGGCATCACCCGCGCGCACCTCGAGGAAGACGCCGGCAAGTCGCTGCACGACGTGTTCCCGGGCGAGACCGGCAT
>NZ_JAQVGQ010000254.1 GCF_028696615.1 Immundisolibacter sp.
GGCGCGCAGCCGGCACCGTGGGCGGCGGCCACCGCGGCGGCATCGGCGTGCTCGAGCGCGCAGGCGATCACCCGCGCCTCGAGCTGTCGTGACATGACCACCGTGGCCGCGTCCACCTGCTCGCACAGCACGCCGAGCGGCAGCCCGGGCAGCGCCGAGCGCAGGGTTTCGAGCTGCCGCCAGTCGAAGGACGAGCACAGCAGCGCGTCGGCCGGCCAGCCGCCGGCGAGCGCATCGCGCAGCAGCGGCAGCAGACGCGGCGCCACGCCCGGCCCCTTCAGCTCCAGGTTCACGGCGCAGCGGCCGCGGCACAGCGCCAGCACCTCCTGCGGCAGCGGAATGCGCTGTCCGCCGCCGGCATCGAGCGCGCGCAGCGTCGCCAGCGTTTGCCTCGCCACCGGGCCGTGGCCGTCGGTGGTGCGCTCGAGTGTGTCGTCGTGGATCACCACCAGGCCGTCGGCGCAGGCCTGCACGTCCACTTCCACCCAGGCGGCGCCGAGCGCGATGGCCCGTTCGATGGCCAACAGCGTGTTCTCGGGCGCGATGGCACTCGCGCCGCGGTGGGCGATGCGCAGCACGGGGTTCAGCCGGCGAGTTTGGCGGCGTCCTGCGGCCCTGCACAGCTGACGTGCAGGTCGTTCACCAGCCCGTCGGCGATGCCGTAGATCCAGCCGTGCACGGTCACGTCCTGGCCGCGCGCCCAGGCGGCGCGCAGCACGGTGGTGTCGCACACGGCACGCACCTGGGCGCGCACGTTGTGCTCGCACAGCGCATCCAGGCGCCGCTCGGCGGGCAGCGCGTCCAGCTCGTGCCGGCAGCGGTGGTAGACGGCTTCGATGTTGCGCAGCCAGTTGTCGATCAGGCCGAGCGGTTGGCCGGCCAGCGTCGCCTGCACGGCGCCGCAGCCGTAGTGGCCGACCACCATCACGTGCCGGACCTGCAGCACTTCGACCGCGTACTGCAGCACCGCCAGGCAGTTGAGGTCGGTCTGGTGCACCAGGTTGCCGACGTTGCGGTGCACGAAGATCTCGCCCGGCAGCAGACCCACGATCTGGTTGGCCGGCACGCGGCTGTCCGAGCAGCCGATCCACAGGTACTGCGGGCGCTGCTGGCCGAGCAGGCGGGTGAAGAACTGCGGGTCGGCGGCTTTGGCGCGCGCCGCCCAGGCGCGGTTGGCTTCGATGAGATGGTCGAGGTCTGACATGGTTGTGGGGTAGTGGGGGTGGGCTGTCGCGCTCATTTCCTGCGCCGCGCGGCGGGCGCGAGCCGCCGATGGCGGCTGGCCGCGATTATGCCGACCTCACACCACGCCCGCCGCACGCAGCGCGGCGATCTCAGTCTCGTCCTTGCCGAGCAGCTCGCGCAGCACGGCGTGCGTGTGTTCGCCAAGCCGCGGCGGTGGCAGGCGGTACTCGACCGGCGTGTCCGAGAAGCGCAGCGGGCTGCCGACCAGCGGGATGGGGCCGGCGTCGGGGTGCTCGAGCGTGATTTTCATGCCGCGCGAGCGGACCTGCGGCAGCTCGAACACCTGCGAGACGTCGTTGATGCGCCCGCACGGCACATCCACGGCGCACAGGGCGTCTTCCCAGGCCTGCGCCGGGCGCGTGGCGAAGATGGCCTGCAGGCGCGCGGTGAGTTCCTCGCGGTGCTGCACGCGCCCGGCGTTGCGGGTAAAGCTGGGATCGGCGGCCAGCTCCGGCACGCCCAGCACCTCGCACAGGCGCGCGAACTGCCGATCGTTGCCAACGGCCAGCACGAACGGCCCGTCGGCGGCCTGGAACACCTCGTACGGCACGATGTTCGGGTGCGCGTTGCCGTAGCGGCCGGGCACCTTGCCGCCGATGAAATAGTTCATCGCCATCACCGCCATGCTGGCCACCTGCACGTCCAGCAGCGCGAGATCAACGTACTGCCCGCGCCCGCTTGCGCCGCGCGCCACCAGCGCCGCCAGCACGGCGATCGCCGCGTGCATGCCGGTGGTCAGATCCGCATAGGCGATGCCGAGCTTCTGCGGCCCGCCGCCGGGGCGGTCGTCGCGCTCGCCGGTGACGCTCATGAGCCCGCCCATGGCCTGGATGATGAAGTCGTAGCCCGGCCGGCTGGCCAGCGGCCCGGTCTGCCCGAAGCCGGTGATCGAGCAGTACACCAGGCGCGGGTTGATGGCCGCGAGCGCCGCGTAGTCGAGCCCGTAACGGGCGAGATCGCCGACCTTGAGGTTCTCGATCAGCACGTCGCTCAACGCCGCGAGCTCGCGGATCAGCGCCTGACCCTCGGGCCGGGTGAAGTCCACCGTCACCGAGCGCTTGCCGCGGTTGGCGGCCAGGAAATAGGCCGCATCCGGCGTGTCCTGCCCGGTGCGGTCTTTCAGATACGGCGGCCCCCAGCCGCGCGTGTCGTCGCCGCGGCCGGGGCGCTCGATCTTGATCACCTCGGCGCCCATGTCGGCCAGCAGCTGGCTGCACCAGGGTCCTGCCAGCACGCGCGACAGATCGAGCACCCGGATGCCGGCGAGCGGCCCCGCCATCACACCCGCTCCAGGATCACGGCCAGGCCCTGTCCCACGCCGATGCACAGGCTCACCGCCGCGTAGCGTCCGTGGCCCGCGGCGAGTGCGCGCGCCGCGGTCAGCGCCAGGCGCGCGCCGGAGGCACCGAGCGGATGACCCACGGCAATGGCGCCGCCGTTCGGGTTCACGCGCGCGTCGTCGAAGGGCAGGCCCAGGAGCTTCAGACACCCCAGCACCTGCGCCGCGAACGCCTCGTTGATCTCGATGACGTCCATCTGATCGAGCCGCAGCCCGGCGCGCGTGAGCGCCTTCGGGATGGCGAGCGCGGGGACGATGCCCATCACGCGCGGCGGCACGCCGACCGCAGCGCCGGCGAGGATGCGGGCGAGCGGCTTCATGCCGAGCCGCTCACCCAGCGCCCGGCTGCCGACCATGAGCACCGCCGCGCCGTCGTTGATGCCGGACGCGTTGCCGGCGGTGGTGACGCCGCCGGGGGTCAGGGCCTTCAGGCGCGCGAGGCTGTCCGGCGTGGTGTCGGGCCGCGGGTGCTCGTCGGCGCTCACCACCACCGGTGCCGCCTTGCGCGCGGCCGGCAGCTCGACGGGCGTGATCTCGTCCGCGAAGAAACCTTCCGCCAGCGCCCGCGCGTAGCGGGCCTGCGAGCGCGCGGCGTAGGCGTCGGATTGCTCACGCGAGATGCCGTACTCGGCGGCCACGTTGTCGGCGGTCTGCGCCATGCTGTCGTCGCCGAACTCGGCGCTGATGCGCGGGTTCGGAAAACGCGCGCCGATGGCCGAATCGAACACCCGAAACTCGCGGCTGAACGCCTGCTCGGCCTTGCCGACCACGAACGGCGCCCGGCTCATGCTCTCGACGCCGCCGGCCAGATACAGCTCGCCCTCGCCGCAGGTGACGGCGCGCGCCGCATCCAGCACCGCC
>NZ_JAQVGQ010000255.1:0-1649 GCF_028696615.1 Immundisolibacter sp.
AATGGCGGTCATGCAGGGCGTTGTACGGGATGTCGTGGGCGCGGATGAAGGCCCACACGTCGGCCTCACTCCACTCGGCCAGCGGGTTGAACTTGAAGATGCCGCGCTGCTCGTCCCATTCGCGCTCGGGCAGCGCCGAGCGGTGTTGGCTCTGATCGCGTCGCCGCCCGGTGATCCAGGCGCGTTGCCCGGCGAGCGCCCGAACTAGCGGCTCCACCTTGCGGATGGCGCAGCACCGGCGGCGCAGCTCGACGCTGTCGTAAAAGGCGTTCACGCCGTGCTGGCGGGTGAAGGCGCGCAGCGCGTCGGCGTCCGGGTAGTACCAGTCGATGTCGACGCCATAGCGCCGGCGCAGCGCCTCGGCCACAGCGTAGGTTTCTTCCGGCAGCCGGCCGGTGTCTAGGCTCACCGTGCGGATGGCCGGTGCGTGGCGGCTGATGAGGTGCGTCAGCACCACCCCCTCCGGGCCGAAGCTGTTGGTGTGCACGGCAGGTGCGTGCGCCTGGGCGGCTTCCAGCACGGCGATGGCGTGGGTGACGAGAGCGGGTGTGGCCATGGACGACGGCACCGGGCACTAAAGAACGAGGCCGTCAGGGTACGGACGCGACTTATTCTTGAGAATTATTAAATTCTCATATTGTTATGCCTGACCCGAGCACCGTCGCTATGATGGCGTCCCTCTGCCGCTGCGCATCCGCGTAGCCCAGGTCCATCAGCTCGCTGCAGAAGGCGCCGTCGAACAGCAAATAACTCGGCAGCGGCGACAGCGCGCCGAACGCGCCGATGCCGCGCAGCAGGCGCCGCAGCAAGGTGGGAAAGCGGCCGCTGTGGCGCGCGGCGATCTCGCGCAGGTCCACGCTCGGCGCGAGCAGACAGGCGTCTATGTGGCGCAGCGGGCGGCCGAAACGTTGTGGCGGCTCGCTGCCCGCCCGCTGCACCAGCTCGTTCAGGCCTCGCAGGCGCTCCAGGTTTGCGCCGACGGCGTCCATGAACAGCGAGTCGAGCACGTAGCCGCCGATCTTGCCGAGCGTCGGGTACGGCGGCGGCTGCGGCAGCGGCACCGGGTCGTTGTTGCGGGTGGTCAGCACCAGCAGACGCTCGGCGCCGAGGTTGATGGCGGCCGACAGCGGCGCGTGGTCGCGCATGGCGCCATCGCCGTACCAGTCGTCGTCCAGGCGCACCGCCTCGAACAGCAGCGGGATGGCCACCGAGGCCATCACGTGATCCAGCGTCAGCTCGGCCGGGCAGCTGAGCGTGCGCTCGCGCTGCCACGGCGGCGGGTGGCCGGCGGCCTGATAGAAGGTGACGCCGCGGCTGCTGCCGTAGCCCGACGCGGTGACGGCGAGCGCGTCCAGCGCGCCGCGGCGCAGGTGAAGCTCGATGCGGGCGAAGTTGACGTGCCGCTCGAGCAGCGCGCGCAGCGGCCGGCAGTCCAGCAGCGAGCGCGGGTTGTGCCGCCCAAGGCCGCCGGCGACCAGAGCCGCCAGCCAGCGCACGGCGCGCCCGTACAGCGCGCGGTGGTCGCAGCGCACCACGTCGCCGACGCGCAGGTTGTGCCACACCCCGGCCAGGCCCTCCAGCCCGCGCGCGAAGCTGCCGGCGCGCGCCGCCAGCACGCTGGCGTTGATGGCGCCGGCCGACGTGCCGGT
>NZ_JAQVGQ010000255.1:1659-3432 GCF_028696615.1 Immundisolibacter sp.
CCGCCGCGGCCGGCCGAGCCACTCGCGGATGGCGAGCAAGGCGCCCACCTGATAGGCCGTGCGGGCGCCGCCGCCGGTCAGCACCAGGCCCAGACCGGGCGCGGCGCGCGGGCGGCCCGCCTCAGGCGGCGGCGAGCCGATCGAGCCAGGCATGGAGCAGGCGGCGGGCGGGCGCGAAGTGCGCTTGCAGGGCGCGCATGGCGTCGGCCGATTGCACGCTTGCCGACGGTTTCAGGCGCGCGCCGAAGGCGTCGGTGAGCGCCGCCACACCCGCCGGGTCCATTTCCGGGTGGCACTGCACGGCGAGCACCCGCTCGCCAAAGCTGAACGCCTGCTGCTCGAAATGCGCGCTGCGCGCGATGTGCAGCGCGCCGGCCGGCAGGTCGAAGGTGTCGCCGTGCCAGTGGAACAGCGTCTGCGGCGCCGGCAGGTCGGCCGCAAAGGGACTTGCCGAGCCCGCCACCGCCTCGACCGGAAACCAGCCGATCTCGCGCCGACCCGACGGGTACACCCGCGCGCCGAGCGCGGCGGCAATCAGCTGCGCGCCGAGGCACACGCCGAGCACGCGCCGCCCGGCGGCGATGGCCGCCTCGATCAGCGCGATCTCTGCCGCGAGGTGCGGGTAGCGATCGGCCTCGTACACGCCCATCGGCCCGCCCATCACCACCAGCCAGTCGAAGGCATCGGCCGTCGGCAGCGCTTCGTCGGCGTAAAGGCGCGTGCACGACAGCGCCAAGCCGCGCCGCCGCGCCCAGGGCGCGATATAGCCCAGGCCCTCGAAGGGCACGTGTTGCAGCCAGTGCAGGCGCTGCGGGGGCATTGCCATCCGCCGGCGCTCAGCCACCGATCAGCCCGCGCTCGCGCAGCAGCGCGAGCACCGCCTCGGCCGCCTGCTCGGCGGACAGGGCGCGGGTGTCGAGGCGCAGCTCCGGTGCCACCGGCGGCTCGTAGGGCGAGTCGATGCCGGTGAAGTTCTTGAGCTCGCCGCGGCGGGCTTTTTTGTACAGGCCCTTCACGTCGCGCGATTCGGCCACTTCGAGCGGCGTGTCGACGTGAATCTCGATGAACTCGCCGTCCTCCAGCAAGCCGCGCGCCAGCGCGCGCTCGGCGCGGAACGGCGAGATGAAGGCGGTCAGCACGATCAAACCCGCGTCCACCATCAGCTTGGCCACTTCCGCCACGCGGCGGATGTTCTCCACCCGGTCGGCGTCGGTGAAGCCAAGGTCCTTGTTGAGCCCATGGCGCACGTTGTCGCCGTCCAGCAGATAACTGTGGCAGCCGGCGGCGTGGAGCTTTTTCTCGACCAGATTGGCGATGGTCGACTTGCCGGCGCCGGACAGGCCCGTGAACCACAGCACCGCCGGTTTGTGGCCCATCAGCGCTGCGCGGGCGGCCTTGTCGATGTCGAGTGCCTGGCGGTGGATGTTGTGCGCGCGGCGCAGCGCGAAGTGCAGCATGCCGGCGCCGACGGTGGCGTTGGTGAGGCGGTCGATCAGGATGAAGCCGCCCATGTCGCGGTTCACGGTGTACGGATCGAACGGCAGCGGCCGGTCGAGCGCGATGTTGCACACGCCGATTTCGTTGAGGGTGAGCTGCTTGGCGGCGAGGTGCTCCAGCGTGTTGACGTTGACCTTGTACTTGGGCTCGGTGACGGTGGCGCCGACCGTGCGCGCGCCGAGCTTGAGCCAATACGGGCGGCCCGGCAGCATGGGCTCGTCGGCCATCCACACCAGCGTGCACTCGAACTGGTCCGCCACCTCGGCCGGCGCGTCG
>NZ_JAQVGQ010000256.1 GCF_028696615.1 Immundisolibacter sp.
GCATTTCTTGTGTCGCCCGTCCGGTACACGCCCGGACGGGCTCCCGCGAATCAAGCCCTTACGGGCTCGATTCGCGTCCGGCCATCCCTGGCCGGCCTGAGCGCTTGAAAAATTCACAAGCTCTCAGGGTTTGTGAAGAAATGCGCGTCCTGCGCATTTCTTGCGTCGCCCGTCCGGTACACGCCCGGACGGGCTCCCGCGAATCAAGCCCTTACGGGCTCGATTCGCGTCCGGCCATCCCTGGCCGGCCTGAGAGCTTGAAAATTCACAAGCTCTCAGGGTTTGTGAAGAAATGCGCGTCCTGCGCATTTCTTGCGTCGCCCGTCCGGTACACGCCCGGACGGGCTCCCGCGAATCAAGCCCTTACGGGCTCGCTTCGCGTCCGGCCATCCCTGGCCGGTCTGAGCGCTTGAAAAATTCACAAGCTCTCAGCCGCGGGGACGAATTTCCGTTACGGCGCGTGGTCCGCGGTCGCTTCGGTGGGGCCGCGGGCGGTCGGCCGGGGTTCGGTCGCGCTCGGGCAGGCCGGCGGCTGCATGGGCGCCAGGTTGCCCAGGAACTGCAGTGTGGCATTGCGCCAGGAGTAGGTTTTTGCGTGCGCCACGCAGGCGGCCGGATCGAGCTCGAGCGCCTGGCGCACGGCCTGGCCGAGGTCCTCGTGCAACGCGCCGGTCACGCCCGGCACTACCACGTCCCGCGGGCCGGTGACCGGATAGGCCGCCACCGGCACGCCGCAGGCCATCGCTTCCAGCAGCACCAGGCCGAACGTGTCGGTGCGGCTCGGGAACACGAACACGTCGGCGGCGGCCAGGTGCCGGGCCAGCTCCTCGCCCTGCTTGAAGCCGGTGAACTGCACGTCGGGAAAACGCTCGCGTAGGGCCGCCAGCGCCGGCCCGTCGCCGACCACGAACCGGCTGCCCGGCAGCTCGAGCGACAGGAATGCCTCGAGGTTTTTCTCGACCGCCACGCGCCCCACGTACATGGCGATCGGCCGCGGCGCGCGCAAAAAATCCTTCTCGCGCGGCTGAAACAGCGCGGTGTCGACGCCGCGGCTCCAGCGCACCAGGTGCCGGAAGCCGTGTTGTTCCAGGATGGCCTGCTGGGAGGCGGTGGCGACCATGGTGCGCGCGGCGGCGGCGTGGAAGCGGCGCACCGCGGCATAGGTCCAGCGGGCCGGGATTGGCGAACGCAGCGCCAGGTATTCCGGAAACTGCGTGTGATAAGCGGTGGTGAACTCGATGCCGCGGCGCAGGCAGTAACGGCGTGCCGCCAGGCCCAGCGGGCCCTCGGTGGCGATGTGGATGGCATCCGGGGCGAACTCGTCCAGCAGGCGCGTCAGGCGGTCGCCGGGCAGCAGCGCCAGGCGGATCGACCGGTAGCCCGGACAGGGCACGGTGCGAAACAGGTTGGGATGGATCACCTCGGCCGTGTGGCCGAGCGCGGTCAGCTCCTCGCAGGTGCGCTTCAAGGTGGTGACGACGCCGTTGATCTGCGGTTCCCAGGCGTCCGAGACGATGACGATCCTCATGCCGCCAGCGCCGGCAGCGTGGCGGCAGTCTTCAGCGCATGCTGCTGGTCGGACCAGTGCAGCAGCTCGATCTTGCCGTCGCCGTGCTCCACCAGCGCCGTGCAGCTCTCCACCCAGTCGCCGCAGTTCAGGTACAGCACGTCCCCGATCATGCTGATCTCGGCGCGGTGGATGTGGCCGCACACCACGCCGTCGACGCCGTGCCGGCGCGCCGCCAGCGCCACCGCGGCCTCGAAATTGGAAATGAAATTCACCGCATTCTTGACCTTGTGTTTGAGGTGTCCGGCCAGCGACCAGTACGGCAGCCCCAGCTTGCCGCGCACGAAGTTGACCAGCCGGTTGGCGCGCAGCAGCAGCGCGTAGGCCTGGCTGCCGACCAGCGCCAGCAGGCGGCTGCACTTGACCACGGCGTCGAACTCGTCGCCGTGCATTACCAGCAGGCGCCGGCCGTCGGCCGTCTCGTGGATGATCCGGTCGCGGATGGCGAGGTTGCCCATCCGCAGGCCGTCGTGGGCGCGCAGCAGCTCGTCGTGGTTGCCCGGCACGTAGATCACCTCGGTGCCGTGCTTGGCCTTGCCGAGCACCGTGCGCACCACGTCGTTGTGCGCCTGTGGCCAGTACAGGCCGCGGCGCATGTCCCAGAAATCGATGATGTCGCCGACCAGGTACAGCCGCTCGCAGGTGACGCGGTGCAGGAAGTCCAGCAGAAAGTCCGCCCGGCAGCCGCGAAACCCGAGGTGCACGTCCGAAATCCACACCGTGCGGTAGTGCCGGACCGGGGACTTGGCTGGTGACATGCGGGCAATCCTGGCTGCAATGTTGCCGGAAGTCTGGTAGTGATTTGTTACCGCGTCATTAACGCTCTGTTATTGATATGCAATGTTTCCTTGCCGGCGGGCGGCTGCAGGCCGGCGGCGCGGCGTCGATAATACGCGCCATGCAACACACCCGCCGCCTGCTCGAACTGATGGCCCGCCTGCGCGACCCGCAGCGCGGCTGTCCCTGGGACCTGCGTCAGGATTTCGCCAGCGTGGCGCCGTACACGCTGGAAGAGGCCTACGAAGTCGCCGACGCCATCGCGCGGCAGGATTTCGACGACCTGCGGCTCGAGCTCGGTGACCTGCTGCTGCAGGTGGTGTTCCACGCGCAGATGGCGCAGGAAGCCGGGCTGTTCGACTTCGAGGACGTCGCGGCCGGCATCTGCGACAAGCTGCTGCGCCGTCACCCGCACGTGTTCGGCGACGCCATGTTCGAGACCGACGCCGAGCGCGCCGCCGCCTGGGAGGCGGCCAAGGCGGCCGAGCGCGCCGACCGCAGCGAGCGCGACACGGGCCTGCTGGGCGGTGTGGCGCAGGCGCTGCCGGCGCTGCGGCGCGCGCAAAAGCTGCAGCAGCGCGCGGCGCAGGTCGGCTTCGACTGGCCCGATCTCGAGCCGGTGCTCGACAAGCTGGACGAGGAGCTGGCCGAGCTGCGGCAGGCCCTGCACCAGGGCGAGCGTGCCGCGGTGGCCGAAGAATTGGGCGATCTGCTGTTCGTGATGGCCAACCTGGCGCGGCACCTGCAAGTCGACGCCGAGGACGCGCTGCGGCAGGGCAACGCCAAGTTCGAGCGCCGCTTCGCCTACATCGAGCAGGCGCTTGCCGCCGCCGGCCGGCGGCCGCAGGACTGCACGCTGGCGCAGCTCGATGCGTTGTGGGACGCCGCCAAGGCAAACGGGCTGTGAGCGCTGCACGCGCCCGGCGCCTGGCTGGCGCTCAGGGCGGGGTGTCGTCGATCACCGGCGTGCCCGGCCGGCTGCGCGCCAGACCTCGAAACAGCGCCACCCGGTCGCCGTCGGCGCCGGTCACGGTCACGTCGTAAACACCGCTGCGCGGCCGGCGTTCGACCTCGCGCGCGGTGGC
>NZ_JAQVGQ010000257.1 GCF_028696615.1 Immundisolibacter sp.
AAAATTCACAAGCTCTCAGGCCGCCACCGTCATGCCGAGCGCCCGCCGGTAGGCGTCCCAGAACACCACGCACTGCAGCTCGTCGTTCTGCTGCGAGTCGGTGTACGGGTCGGCGTCCAGGCGCACGCCCTTGACCATGTAGTTGTTGCCGGGCGCGCCGCGTGCCTTGGTGATGCGGTTGAACACGGCGCCGTCTTCCAGCGTGATGAAGCCGCTCGGCCCCAGCATGTTGGACGACTGGCGCAGGCGGTGGCGGCGCGTGGCCTCGTCGTCGTCCTGGTGGGCGTAGTAGGTGTAGTGGACCTCGGTGCGGGTCGGGCCGAGCGGCACCGCGTAGCGCACGGTCATGGTGTCCATCTGCTTGTTCATGTTGGTGGTGGGGAACAGGATGGCCAGCTGGCCGCCATCCTCGGGCCGGTGCTCGTAGGCGATGACGCTCGGGTCCCGCAGCAGCGGCGGCTTGCGGTTGGGCACGATCTGGTAGTGAGCGTTCCTGTGCCCGTGGCGGGTGCCGGACAGCACACCCTTGCCGCCCACCCAGTTCAGCATCCGGAACGCCGCGTGCAGCATGGGCGCGTGCCAGCCGTCCTGGTCGAAATAGGCCTTCCAGTTGCAGTCGAAGACGACCTTCTGGTAACCGAGCAGCGTCAGTCGGCCGTCGCCGCCGAGGATGCGGCGGATGATCTCCTCCATGCCGTCGAGAAACGTCGCCAGCGGCGGCGCGGCCGGGTCGAGCGTCGCGAAATGCAGGCCGTGGATGCTTTCGAGCCGCACCGGCGGCAGGCCGAAGTTCGCCTTGTCGAAGCCGGCGATGAAGTCGTCCTCGCCCGGACACACGCGCAGCTCGCCCGCGCTGTCGAAGCTCCAGCGGTGGTAGGGGCACTCGTGCTGCTCGCCGTGGCCGCGAAAGCCCGGCACCAGCAGCACGCCGCGGTGGCTGCACGCGTTGATGAAGGCGCGCACGGTGCCGTCCGCGCCGCGGCTGATCAGCAGCGGCCGTTCACCGAGCGTGAAGGTCTTGTAGTCGTGCGGGTTCGGGATTTCCGCGTCATGGGCGACGGGGTGCCAGTAGGGACCGTGAAAGATGCGCTCGATCTCGGCCCGGTAGATGTCCTCGCGATGAAAGATGTCGCGCGGGATGGCGTTCGGCTCGTTCGGCCAGGCGTAGGCGGCGGCGCTGCGGGTCTGCATGTCCATGGGGGGAGTCTCCTCGGCTTTGGTCGGCGTTCGTTTTGGGCGCGTTCACTCGATCAATCGAGCCGCGCGCGGCCAATCGTGGGCGCCGGCCAGCATATCGCCTCCCGCTGCGGCCGGTGCCTGTCGTAAGCTGCGGACAGGAGAAAACCTTCTGGAGGAGGCGCGATGTCGGCACCGGAAATCCTGGACGCCGCCGGCGCGGCGGCGCTGGTGGACGTGGAGCAGGGGCTCGCCAGCCGGCGCCTGTTCGTGGACCAGGCGCTGTTTGAGCTGGAGGCCGAGCGCATCTTCACGCGCGCCTGGCTGTTCGTGGGCCTGGACAGCGAAATCCCGAACCCCGGCGATTACGTGACGCGCAACATGGGTCTCGACCCGGTGATCCTGGTGCGCGGCGCGGACGGCCGCGCGCGGGTGCTACACAACAGCTGCCCGCACCGCGGCGTGATGATCTGCCAGGCGGACGTGGGTCACGCGCAGGGCTTCACCTGTCCCTACCACGGCTGGAGTTTCGGTCTGGACGGCCGTTTCCAGAGCGCCTTTCACCCGCGCGAGTTCTACCGCGGCGCACTCGATTTCGACCGCCTCGGCCTGCACCCGGCGGCGCAGGTGGACAGCTACGCCGGGCTCATCTTTGCCACCTGGGACGCCGGGGCGCCGCCGCTGGCGCACACGCTCGACGACACCGTGCGCTGGTACTTCGACCTGTTCTTCGCGCGCACGCCGCAGGGCATGCAGGCGCTCGGCCCGCCGCAGCGCTGGGTGTTCGAGCACAACTGGAAGATCGGCCCGATCAACTTCTGCGGCGACGGCCCGCACGCGCCCACCCTGCACGGGCCGATCAGCCAGCTGGCGGTGGGCGATTCGCCCGAGCAGTTCATGGCCGCCATCCTGGGCGAGAGCCCGGACGTGATGCTCGGCAACGGCAGCGCCATCCTGCTGAACCTGACGCCGGGCGAGCGGCTCGATTTCGTCGGCTACCACCCGGACATGGTGGACCTGCACCGGCGCACGCTGAACGCGACGCAGATTGGACTCTTGGGCCGCATGATGACCGGCGTGGCGACGCTGTTCCCGAACCTGTCGCTGGTGCAGGCGCCGGTGCGCTTCGACGCCGACGAGCCGCCGATCAACTTCCTCACGCTGCGCCTGTGGCAGCCCATCAGCGCCACGCGCACCGAGGTGTGGAACTGGTTCCTCGCCGAGCGCGAGGCGCCGGACGACTGGAAGGCGCGCTCGCTGAAGGCGGGTCTTCGCTCGTTCTCGGCCGGCGGCACCTTCGATCAGGACGACGCCGAAGCCTGGGCGGCGGTCAGCCGTGGCATCCGCGGGCCGGTTGGGCGGCGGCTCGACCTCAACTTCCAGATCACGCGCGGCTGGCGCGACGACCTCTGGCACGACTTTCCCGGCCCCGGCAGAACCTGCCGCAACATGTTCACCGAGTGCACGGAGTTCGAGTTCCTGGCCGAGTGGCGGCGCTGGATGGCGGGGGAGAAATGAACGCGGCAACCTTCTCCCTGCCGGCGGGCGAGCCGGTCAGCGACGCCGACTACCGCCGCGTCAGCGAGTTCCTGTTCCGCGAGGCGGACCTGCTGGCGAGCCGCCAGTACGACGCCTGGCTCGCGCTGCTGGCGCCGGACCTCGTCTACCGGGTGCCGCTGCAGCAGTTCGAAAAGCGCGGCGAGCAGCGCAGCTACGGTGGCGACCCGGCCTGGCTCGACGAGACCCGCCACAGCATCGGCGTGCGCATCCGCCAGCTCACGCATCCGCAGTCGAACGCCGACCGCGTGCCGAGCTTTCTGCGCTACTTCGTCACCAACATCTTGGCCGTGGCGGCCGACGACGGCCCGCGCGTGGCAAGCCAGGTGCTGCTGCTGCGCGTGCGCGCCAACAACCCGCAGCCGTTTCTGCTGAGCGCCGCCCGCGACGACCTGCTGCGCCCGCAGGGCGGCGGTCTGCTGCTGGCGCGGCGCGAGGTGCGGCTCGACATGCCGATCATCGACACGCCGAATCTCGCGTTTTTTCTGTAGCTCGGCCGAATTACTGCCCCCGAATCGCCGCGCGCAGCTCGTCGCGCTCCAGCAGCGCCGAGGCGACGACGGCGAACACCAGCCCCCAGAACGGCGCGCCGATGTTGAAAATCGGCACATTGGCCACGGTGACCACGAAGGCGACCAGCGCACCCAGCGGACAGCGGCCGCGAAATGCGCTCTGGAACGCCCCCTGCA
>NZ_JAQVGQ010000258.1 GCF_028696615.1 Immundisolibacter sp.
TGATCTCGCCGCCGACCACCACCGGCAGGTCCATCTGGCTGATCTGGTAGCCCTTGGGGAGGTCGGGGTAGAAGTAGTTCTTGCGTGCGAACACGCTCTTGTCCGCCACGTGGGCGCCGATCGCCAGACCGAAGCGGATCGCGCGTTCGACCGCGCCGCGGTTGAGCACCGGCAGCACGCCCGGCAGGGCGATGTCCACCGCGCTCGCCTGCACGTTGGGCTCGGCACCGAAGGCGGTGCTGGCACCGGAAAAGATCTTGCTGGCGGTGTTGAGCTGGGCGTGGACTTCCAGCCCGATCACGACTTCCCAATCCGTTCTGCTCATGGTCGTTTCTCTTGTTGCGGTTCGCGGCAAATGCTCAGTGGCATTCGCCGCTGGTCCGATCGACGATGATCGGCCATACGTAGTCGAAAGTGCCGCGGCTGCAGCGCCGCGCGCAGTTGGAGAAGCCCACTGTCACCTGCTGGCCCTGTTCCCAGATGTTGACGGTGCAGCCGTCCTGCGCGCGCAACTCCACGCTTGGCAGGCGGCGGGTCTGGGTGAAGGGGCCGTCGAAGCGGCAGCTGCCGCGGCGCGGTATGTCCACCGTGGCGCTGAACGCCTTCACCTCGGCATGGCTGATGTCGAGGACGGCCGTTGCCGCGTAGCCGGCTTCGTCGCGGAAGCGGCAATTGGCCTTCACGTCCAGCGGGCGCACCGGCATCGGCTTCAGGCGGCCGGGCGCCTCGCTCGGGCGGGCGACGTCCGGCGGCGCAGACGGCGGTGCCGGCGGCAGCACGCCGCAGGACGCCAGCAGCCCGCCGGCGAACACGAAAAGCCCGTGACGGAGCGTGTGGCGCAGCGCTGCCCGCATCGCGGTCTGTCTCAGGCGGCGGTGGCCGGCCGGCGGGCGTGCCAGTCGGTGACCTGCTGGAAGCGGTGTGCGGCGTTCAGCAGCCGTGCCTCGGCGAAGTAGTCGCCAATCAGCTGCAGCCCCACCGGCAGGCCGTCGGTACCGAAGCCGGCCGGGTGCGACAGGCCGGGCAGGCCGGCGAGGTTCACCGCGATGGTGTAGATGTCCGACAGGTACATCTGCACCGGGTCGTCCGCCATCTGGCCCAGTGCCCAGGCGGTGGTCGGCGTGGTCGGGCCGGCGATCACGTCACACTGCTGCAGCGCGGCCTGGAAGTCCTGCGCGATCAGGCGGCGCAGGCGCTGTGCCTGAAGATAGTAGGCATCGTAGTAGCCGTGCGACAGCACATAGGTGCCGACCAGGATGCGGCGCTTGACCTCGGCGCCGAAGCCCTCGGCGCGGCTCTTGCTGTACATGTCGGCCAGGTCGCCGTAGTCCGCGGCGCGATGGCCGTAGCGCACGCCGTCGAAGCGGGACAGGTTGCTCGAACACTCGGCCGGCGCGATCACGTAGTAGGCCGGGATCGCCAGCTTCGCGTTGGGCAGCGATACCTCGACCGTGGTGGCGCCGAGCGCGCGGTACTGGTCAAGTGCGGCCTCGACCGCGGCACGCACGTCGTCGGCCATGCCTTCGGCGAAGAACTCGCGCGGCAGGCCGATGCGCAGACCTTCGAGCGGCTTTGCCGAAGCCGGCGCAGCGAGTGCGGCGGCGTAGTCTTCGGTCGGACGCTCGAGGCTGGTGGAGTCGCGTTCGTCGAAACCGGTCATCGCCGACAGCAGCAGCGCGCAATCCTCGGCGCTGGCGCCGAAGGCGCCGCCCTGGTCCAGCGAGGACGCGTAGGCGATCATGCCGTAGCGGCTCACCAGGCCGTAGGTCGGCTTGATCCCCGTGATGCCGCAGAAGGCGGCCGGCTGGCGCACCGAACCGCCCGTGTCGGTGCCGGTGGCGATCGGCGCCAGGCGCGCCGCAACCGCGGCGGCCGAGCCGCCGGACGAGCCGCCGGGCACGCGGGCGGTGTTCCACGGGTTCTTCACCGCCCCGTAGTACGAGCTTTCGTTGGACGAGCCCATCGCGAACTCGTCCATGTTGGCCTTGCCCAGGCTCACCACGCCGGCAGCCTTGAGCAGGCTGACGACGTGGGCGTCGTAGGGACTGACGAAGTTCGACAGCATCTTCGAGCCGCAGGTGGTCAGCACGCCTTCGGTGCAGAACACGTCCTTGTGTGCGAGCGGGATGCCGGTGAGCGCGCCGGCCGTACCGGCCGCGATGCGTTCGTCGGCGGCACGGGCGGCGGCGAGTGCGCCGTCGCGATCAACGGTGATGAAGGCGTTGAGCGCGGGGTTCAGTGCGTCGATGCGGTCGAGGAACAGGCTCGCGAGTTCGACGCTGGAGATCTGCCGCGCATCGAGCGCGCGGCGCAGTTCCGGGAGGGAAGCGTTGATCATGGGTTCGGCAAGAAAGTGGGCATCGCGGCGAGGCCGGCCGCGAGGCGGATCATTCGATGACCTTCGGCACCAGGTAGAGGCCGGCTTCGGTCTGCGGGGCGACCTTCTGGAAGGCTTCGCGGCGGTTGGTCTCGGTGACGACGTCCTCGCGCAGGCGCGTGGCGAGCTCCTGCGGGTGGCTCATCGGTTCGACGCCGGTGGTGTCCACCGCCTGCATCTGTTCGATGAGGTCGAAAATGCCATTGAGCTTGGCGCGCGTGGCATCCACTTCGGCGTCGGAAAGCGCGATCCGCGCGAGGCGGGCGATGTGCCCGACTTGTTCATTGGATAGCGACATGAGGTAACAAAACCTGCTGAATCCACAAAGGTTTGTAGGTTATCATAATCGTCTTTGCCCCGCCCGGGGCTGCACCGCTTGGCGGTAGCGGGCGAGGCGCTGGCGTTGCGGCTCGCGAGACATTGCCTGCGGCACACGGCACAACCACTCCACCGGTTTCGGAAGGCTTCATGTTCGGTTTCCTGCGCTCCTACTTTTCCAACGATCTCGCGATCGACCTCGGCACCGCCAACACGCTGATCTATGTGCGCGGCAAGGGCATCGTCCTCGACGAACCCTCGGTGGTGGCAATCCGCACCGAAGGCGGGCCCAACGCCAAGCGCTCGATCCAGGCGGTCGGCCACCAGGCCAAGCAGATGCTCGGCAAGACGCCCGGCAACATCACCGCCATCCGCCCGATGAAGGACGGCGTCATCGCCGACTTCGTCGTCACCGAGCAGATGATCAAGCAGTTCATCAAGAAGGTGCACGACTCGCGCCTGCTGTCGCCCAGCCCGCGCATCATCATCTGCGTGCCCTGCGGCTCCACCCAGGTCGAGCGCCGCGCGATCCGCGACGCGGCCCTGGCGGCGGGCGCCTCGCAGGTGTTCCTGATCGAGGAGCCGATGGCGGCGGCGATCGGCGCCGGCCTGCCGGTGTCGGACGCGACCGGTTCGATGGTGGTCGACATCGGCGGCGGCACCACCGAGGTCGGCGTGATCTCGCTCGGCGGCATGGTCTATGCCGGCAGCGTGCGCGTCG
>NZ_JAQVGQ010000259.1 GCF_028696615.1 Immundisolibacter sp.
GCTCAGGTTGACCATGTGTCTGCCCCGGTTGGAATCGGCAGTTGCCCTTTGCCCCAACACGCAGCGGGACACGCTCCCGTTGCGTGGAAATCAATAGCCGCGCGGCAGCCCAAGGTCATGCGTGGCGATGAAGTTCAGCACCATCTCCTCGGCCACCGGCGCGAACTTGAACAGCCGCGCGTCACGCCACAGCCGCTCGAGGTGCGACTCGCGCGCGTAGCCCATGCCGCCGAGCGTCTGCATGGCGTGCTCGATGGCGTACATGGCCGCCTGGGCGGCGATCAGCTTGGCGGTGTTGGCCTCGGAGCCATACGGCCGACCCTGGTCGCACAACCAGGCGGCCTTGAGATTCATGAGGCGTGCGGTCTCGAGCTCGGCGTGCGCCTGCGCCAGCGGGAACTGCACGCCCTGGTAGGCGCCGATCGGCGTGCCGCGGAACACCTTGCGCACGTTGGCGTACTCGACCGCCTGACGGATGGCCAGGTTGCCGGCGCCGATCAGCGCCGCGGTGGTCACGATGCGCTCGGTGTTCAGCACCTCCAGCAGCTCGAACCAGCCGCCGTGCAGCGTGCCGACCAGCTCGTGCGGCTCGATGCGCACGTCGTCGAAGAACACGCTGCACGAGGACAGCGTGTTGGTGCCGAGCTTTTCGATCGGTGCGTAGGTGAGCCCCGGCCGGTCGATGTCGATCATGAACATCGTCAGGCCCTCGGTGCGGCGGCTGACCTCTTCGATTTTCTTGGTGCGCGCCACCACCAGCATCTTGTGGCCTTCCTTGACGCCGGTGATCCAGATCTTCTGGCCCGACAGCCGCCAGCCGTCACCGTCGGCGCGCGCGAAGCTGCGCAGCTCCAGCGTGTTGGAGCCGGCGTCCGGCTCGGTGAGCGCCATGCAGAAGTTCATGCGACCGGCGACGAGCGCCGGCAGCATCGCGGCCTTTTGCCGTTCGCTGCCGAAGCGCGACAGCGACACGCCACCGAAGATTGGGTTGATCATGAACAGCTGCCCCAGCGTGGCGCCGCCGCCGGTCGCCGCCAGGTGCTCCACGATGAGCGCCATCTCCTGCATGCCAAGGCCGCTGCCGCCGTGCTCCTCGGGCAGCGCCACGCCGCACAGGCCGGCGTCGCAGATGGCCTGCCACAGTTCCTGCGGGAAGGACTTGGCGCGGTCCTTTTGCAGCCAGTAATCCGGGCCGAAGTCGGCGCCGACGCGGTCGGCGGTGTCGCAGATCATGCGCTGCTCGTCGGTGAGGTCGAAATTCACGGCGCGAAGTCCTGAAAAAAAGCGAAAGGGATTGTCTACAGCAACACGCGGCGCGGGTCTTCCAGCGCGGCGTGCAGGCGGGTCAAAAACGCAGCCGCATCGGTGACCGACCAGGCGCTGGCGTCGGCGCGCAGCGCGAGCGTGAACGCCCCCGCCACGAGACTGCCAAGGCCGAGTGCCAACGCGCAGCCGGCCGGCCTGGCCGGGGCATACAGCCGCAGCGGGCCGCGGCCGGCGCTCTCGAAGTGCAGCGTCACGGCGGGCTCAGCGCCCGCGCGAGCCTGCGCCCCGGTCGCGCGCCAGGCGGCAAAACCCTGGCTGGCCTGCGCCGCCGGCCGCGGCGCGCCGTCACCGGCGCGACACAGCGCCTGCGGGTGGCTGGCCAGCAACACCCGCGCGGCCAGATAAAACACCAGACCGCCAACCCCGCCCTGCCCCGCCGGCAAGCGCGCGTGCCAGTCGAGCAGCGCCGCGGCCGGCACCTCGGCCAGCAGGAAGTGTTCGGCCGACGCGGCGACCGGCGGCGCGACCGCCGGCGCTGGCTTGGCGGCACAAAGCGGCACATCGGCGGCGCGGATGCGCCCGCCGGGGCCGCTGCCGGCGATGCCCTCGAGCGACAGGCCGCGTTCGCGCGCCAGGCGCCGCGCGTAAGGCGTGGCGATGCGGCGCCCGCCGGACCGGGCCGCCGTTTTTGCCGCCGCGGGTGATGCCGGCGCGGCGGCCGTTTCGATCGCGACTCGCGCGTCGGGCGCCGCATCCGCTGCAGGTTTCACTTCGGCCGCGGGCGCGGGGATGATCGCGCCGTCCGCCGGCTCCCAGCGCGCCAGTGTCGCGCCCACCGGCGCCGTCTGCCCGGCCGGCACGACGATTTCCAAAAGCCGCCCGGCGGCCGGGGCTTCGACCTCATTGGCGATCTTGTCGGTCTCGATCACCACCAGCACGTCGCCGGCGGCGAACGGCTCGCCCGGCGCGCGCCGCCACTCGGCCACCTGACCCTCGGTCATGGTCAGCCCGAGCTTGGGCATGACAAGCGGTTGCGACATGCGCGCCTACTCGCCGCGGAACTGCGCCGGGCGTTTTTCCAGAAACGCCCGGCAACCCTCGTGCGCGTCGGCGCTGTCCAGCACCAGGCTGATCACCGCCTGCTCGTGCGCCAGCGCGGCCGGCAGCGGCATGTCGGCGCCGTGCAGCAGGTTGCGCTTGAGCAGCTTCAGCGTCAGCGGCGACTTGGCGGCGATGCGCGCGGCAAGCGAGAGCGCCTCATCCATCAATTGCGCCGCCGGCACCACGCGGTTGGCGAGCCCGAGGCTCACCGCCGTTTGCGCGTCGATGCGGTCGCCGGTGAACATCAGCTCGCGCGCCCGGCAGGCCGGAATCTGCCGCAGCAAGCGCTGGCTGCCGCCGGCGCCGGGGAAAAGGCCAAGGTTGATCTCCGGCAGCGCGAGTTGGGCGGTGTCGGCCAAAAGGCGAATGTCCGTGCACAGCAACAGCTCGGTGCCGCCGCCGAGCGCAAAGCCGTTCACCGCCGCGATGGTCGGTTTGTCAGAGGTTTCGACGCGCCGGAACACGCGGTGGATCACCTCCGCGAACTCCTGGTAGTGCGCAAGGCCCTGCCGGGAGTCGAGATCGGCAATGTCGCCGCCGGCCACGAACGCCCGCTCGCCGGCGCCGGTGATGACGATGACGTGCACCGCGGGGTCCAGCTCCAGCGCGCAAAAAGCCTGCTCGAAGGCGAGCAGCGTCGGCACGTCGAGCGCGTTCAGCACCCGCGGGCGGTTGATGGTGAGCACGGCAACCGCGTCGTGGCGGTCGGTCAGGATCGGGGCGTCCGACATGGGGTGTCCTCGGATGAATCAGGAGCCGCTGATCTATTCTGCGGCTCCGTCCGGGGCAGGATGCCCCGACCTGAGTCAGGGGCATACGCCCTTGACTCAGGGAGCGCGGCGCGGGCGTGCACCGCGCGGCGCGAGCTGAAAAATTCCAGGGACGGAATTTTTCAGCATCTTCATCACGCCAGCACGCGCAGGGCGGCGGCGATCAAATCGCCGCTTTGCGGCCGGTAGGCGGCCTCGAGCGACGGCGCGAACGGCACCGGCATGAACGGCGCCCCCACGCGCACGATCGG
>NZ_JAQVGQ010000260.1 GCF_028696615.1 Immundisolibacter sp.
AATGGCGGTCATGCAGGGCGTTGTACGGGATGTCGTGGGCGCGGATGAAGGCCCACACGTCGGCCTCACTCCACTCGGCCAGCGGGTTGAACTTGAAGATGCCGCGCTGCTCGTCCCATTCGCGCTCCGGCAGCACCGACCGGTGCGCACTCTGATCGCGCCGCCTACCGGTGATCCAGGCTCTGTGTCCGGCCAGTGCCCGGACCAGCGGCTCCACCTTGCGGATGGCGCAGCAGGCCCGACGAAGCTCCACGCTGTCGTAGAAGGCGTTCACGCCGTGGCGGTGCGTGAACGCACGCAGCGCGTCGGCGTCCGGGTAATACCATTCGATATCAACGCCATAGCGCCGGCGCAGCGCCTCGGCCACGGCGTAGGTTTCCTCGGGCAGGCGGCCGGTGTCGAGACTCACGGTGCGGATGGCCGGCGCGTGGCGGGTGATGAGGTGGGTCAGGACCACCCCTTCCGGGCCAAAGCTGTTGGTATGCACGGCGGGACCGTGCGCCTGCGCGGCCTCAAGCACGGCCACGGCGTGGAGGACGAGATCGGAGGCAGCCATGAACGACAGCACCTGACAGCAGAATCGGGGTCATCAGGGTACGGACGCACGTTATTCTTTAGAATTATTTAATTCTTATATTCTTATGCCTTTAGCTCACGAAGATTGTGGATCGGCGTGGTCTGCCGGCCCGATCAGCGTCGCCATGAGTGCCTCCTTGCGTCGCTCGGCGTCCGCGTAGCCCAGATCTATCAGCTCGCTGCAAAACGCACCGTCGAACAGCAAGTAGCTCGGCAGCGGCGATAGCTCGCCAAAGGCGCCGATGCCACGCAACAGGCGCCGCACCGGGCGGGGAAAACGGCTGCTGTGGCGCGTGGCCAGCGCGCGCAGGTCGACGCTCGGCGTGAGCACCGCGGCATCGACGTGCCGCAGTGGGCGGCCGTAGCGCTGTGGCGGCTCGGCGCCTGCCCGCCGCACCAGCTCGTTCAGGCCCTGCAAGCGCTCCAGGTTCGGCCCGACGCCGTCCATGAACAGCGAATCCAGCACGTAACCGGCGATCTTGCCGAGCGTCGGATACGGCGGCGGTTGCGGCAGGGGCACCGGGTCCGAGTTGCGCATCGACAGCACCAGCAAGCGCTCGGCGCCAAGCTGCACCGCGGCCGACAGCGGCGTGTGGTCGCGCATGGCGCCGTCGCCGTACCAGTCGTCGTCGATGCGCACCGCCTCGAACAGCAGCGGGATGGCCACCGACGCCATGACGTGGTCGAGCGACAGCGAGGCCGGGCGGGCGATCGACCGCTCGCGCTGCCACGGCGACGGGTGGCCGGCCGCCTGGTAGAACGTGACGCCGCGGCTGCTGCCGTAGCCAGACGCGGTCACGGCCACCGCGTCGAGCGCACAGCGCGCCAGGTGCAGGTCGATACGCGACAGGTTGACGTGGCGCTCCAGCAGTGCCCGCAGCGGCTGGCAATCGAGCAGTGCGCGCGGGTTGTGCGGCCCCAATCCGCCGCGCAGCAGCGCCCACAGCCAGTGCGCGGCCCGGCCGTATAGCGCCCGCCGCTCGCAGCGGAACACGTCTCCCACACGCACCGTATGCCACACGCCGGCCAGCCCCTCGAGGCCGCGCGCAAACGCACTGGCGCGCGCGGCGAGCGCCGTCGCGTTGATGGCGCCGGCGGAGGTGCCGGTGATGACGGAAAACGGCGATCGCCGAGGCCGGCCGAGCCAGTCGCTGATGGCGAGCAGCGCGCCGACCTGGTACGCCGTGCGCGCGCCGCCGCCTGTCAGGACCAGACCCAGGCCCGGTGCGACCCGCGGGCGGTTCACCTCACGCCGCCGCCAGGCGGTCCAGCCAGGCCTCTAGCAGGCGCCGGGCGGGTTCGAAATGCGCCTGCAGGGCGCGCATGGCATCCGCCGACTGCACGCTGGCGCAGGGCGTGAGGCGCGCGCCGAAGGCATCGGCCAGCGCCGCCACGCCCGGCGGGTCCATCTCCGGGTGGCATTGCACGGCCAGTACCCGATTGCCATAGCTGAACGCCTGCTGCTCGAAATGCTCGCTGCGCGCGATGTGCAGCGCCCCGGCCGGCAGGTCGAAGGTGTCGCCGTGCCAGTGAAACAGCGTCTGCGGCGCCGGCAGGTCATCTGCGAAGGGGCTGCCGGAATCGGCCACCGGCTCGACCGGAAACCAGCCGATCTCGCGCCGGCCCGACGCAAATACCCGCGCGCCGAGCGCGGCGGCGATCAGCTGTGCGCCCAGGCACACGCCGAGCACGCGCCGCCCGGCGGCGATGGCGGCCTCGATGAGCGCGATCTCGGCCGTGAGGTGCGGGTACTGGTCGGCCTCGTACACGCCCATCGGCCCGCCCATCACCACCAGCCAGTCAAAGGCGTCGGGTTCCGGCAGGGCCTCGCCCGCGTACAGGCGCGTGCAGGACAGCGCAAAGCCGCGTCGCTGCGCCCACGGTGCGATGTAGCCAAGGCCCTCGAAGGGCACGTGTTGCAGCCAGTGCAGGCGTGTCGGGGTCATGGCAATCCGCCTGCCGGGCGCCTGCAACGCCGGCGCTCAGCCACCGATCAGCCCCCGCTCGCGCAGCAGCGCGAGCACCGCCTCGGCCGCCTCGTCGGCCGACAGAACGCTGGTGTCCAGGCGCAGTTCGGGTGCCTGTGGCGGCTCGTAGGGTGAATCGATGCCGGTGAAGTTCTTGAGCTCGCCGCGGCGGGCCTTCTTGTACAGACCCTTCACGTCGCGCGCTTCGGCCACCTTGAGCGGCGTGTCGACGTGAATCTCGATGAACTCGCCTTCTTCCAGCAGGCTGCGCGCCAGCGCGCGCTCGGCGCGGAACGGCGAGATGAAGGCGGTCAGCACGATGAGGCCCGCGTCCACCATCAGCCTGGCGACTTCCGCCACGCGGCGGATGTTCTCCACCCGGTCGGCGTCGGTGAAGCCGAGGTCCTTGTTCAGACCATGGCGCACGTTGTCGCCGTCCAGCAGATAGCTGTGGCAGCCGGCGGCGTAAAGCTTTTTCTCGACCAGATTCGCAATCGTCGATTTGCCGGCGCCGGACAGGCCGGTGAACCAAAGCACCGCCGGCTTGTGGCCCATCAGCGTGGCGCGGGCTGCCTTGTCGACGTCGACCGCCTGGCGGTGGATGTTGTGCGCGCGGCGCAGCGCAAAGTGCAGCATGCCGGCGCCGACGGTGGCGTTGGTCAGGCGGTCGATGAGGATGAAGCCGCCGGTGTCGCGGTTCGCGGTGTACGGATCGAACGGCAGTGCGCGGTCGAGCGCGATGTTGCACACGCCGATTTCGTTCAGATCGAGCTGCTTGGCGGCGAGGTGCTCCAGCGTGTTCACGTTGACCTTGTACTTCGGCTCGG
>NZ_JAQVGQ010000261.1 GCF_028696615.1 Immundisolibacter sp.
CCCTGCGCCACACCCCCGCCGACCCCGCCTGGCCCGACCGCGACCGCTTCATCCTCTCCAACGGCCACGGCTCCATGCTGCTCTACGCCCTGCTCCACCTGACGGGCTACGAGCTGCCGATCGAGGAACTCAAGCGCTTCCGCCAGCTGGACAGCCGCACGCCCGGCCACCCCGAGGTCGGCCACACCCCGGGCGTCGAGACCACCACCGGCCCGCTCGGCCAGGGCATCACCAACGCCGTCGGCATGGCGCTGGCCGAGAAACTGCTCGCCGCCGAGTTCAACCGTCCCGGCCACGCCATCGTCGACCATCGCACCTGGGTCTTCCTCGGCGACGGCTGCCTGATGGAAGGCATCAGCCACGAAGCCGCCAGCTTCGCCGGCGTGCAGCGCCTGTCCAAGCTCATCTGCCTGTGGGACGACAACCGCATCTCGATCGACGGCAGCGTCGAAGGCTGGTTCGCCGACGACACCCCGGCCCGCTTCCGCGCCTACGGCTGGAACGTCATCGAGGCAGTCGACGGCCACGACGTCGAGGCGGTCGATCGCGCCCTGCGCGAAGCGATCGCCAATGCCGACAACGACATCGGCCCGACGCTGATCTGCTGCCGCACCACCATCGGTCACGGCAGCCCGGCGCGCGCCGGCACGGCCGATGTCCACGGTGCCCCGCTCGGCGCCGACGAGATCGCCGCCACCCGAGCCGCGCTGGGCTGGACGCATCCGCCCTTCGACATTCCCGCCGAGATCGGCAACGCCTTCGACGCCCGCACCATCGGTGCCACACGGCAGGCCGAATGGCAGCAGCGCTTCGACGCCTATGCCGAAGCCTTCCCCGAGCCGTCCGCCGAGTTCCGCCGCCGCATGGCGGGCGAACTGCCCAGCGCCTTCGGCGTGCTCTCCAACGCCATCCTGCGCGGCGTGCATAACGAGGCGGCGACCGTCGCCACGCGCAAGGCCAGCCAGCAGGCCATCGGCCGCCTGGCGCGCGCGCTGCCCGAACTGCTGGGCGGCTCGGCCGACCTCACCCACTCCAACCTCACCGACTGGCCCGGCTGCGGCGCGGTGCGGGCCGACGCGGCCGGACGCCACATCAACTGGGGCGTGCGCGAGTTCGGCATGGCGGCTGCGCTCAACGGTATCGCGCTGCACGGCGGCTTCATCCCCTTCGGCGCCACCTTCCTCGTCTTCTCCGACTACGCCCGCAACGCCATCCGCATGAGCGCGCTGATGAAGCAGCGCGTGATGTACGTGATGACCCACGACTCGATCGGCCTCGGCGAGGACGGCCCCACCCACCAGCCGGTCGAACACATCCCCAGCCTGCGCCTGATTCCCGGCCTGGACGTATGGCGCCCGTGCGACGCGGTCGAAACCCAGGCCGCCTGGAACGCCGCGGTCACCCGCCACGACGGTCCCACGCTGCTTGCCCTGTCGCGCCAGAACCTGCCGCACCAGACGCGCGACGAGGCCCAGTTGCAGACGATCGCGCGCGGCGGCTACGTGCTCGCCGACGCCCCCCGGCCAGCGCTGGTCGTCATCGCCACCGGCTCGGAGGTCGCGCTGGCCATGAGCCTGCGCATGCAGTTGCACGAACGCGGCATCGCCGCGCGCGTGGTGTCGATGCCCTGCACCGCGGCGTTCGACCGCCAGACCGCCGACTACCGCGCCGCCGTGCTGCCGCCGGACGTGCCGCGACTGGTGATCGAGGCCGCACAGCCCGATGGCTGGTGGCGCTACCTGGCCGGGGTGCGCGGTGACGTGGTCGGCATCGCCCGCTTCGGCGAATCCGCCCCCGCCGCCGCACTGCTGGAGCGCTTCGGCTTCACGCCGCAGGCCGTGCTCGACCGCGCCCTCGCCCTGCTTGCGCAAGCCTGAACACTAGCCACCTGCCCGAACCCATCCAGACCGAGGAGACCCCGATGGACTTCCTGCGCCTGTCCGACATTCCCGCCGCCGACCTTGCCGGCAAGCGGATCTTCATCCGTGCCGACTTCAACGTGCCCTTCACTGCCGACGGCGCGCTGTCCGACGACACCCGCATCCGCGCCGCGCTACCGGGCATCCGCGCCTGCCTCGAGGCGGGCGCGGCGGTCATGGTCACCTCGCACCTGGGGCGCCCGCAGGAAGGCGCGCTGACCGCCGCCGAGTCGCTCGCACCGGTTGCCACCCGTCTCGCGGAGCTGCTCGGCCAGCCGGTGCCCCTGGTGCGCGACTGGACGGATGGGAGCTTCGAGGTCGCGCCGGGGGGCATCGTCATGCTCGAGAACTGCCGCGGCAACCCGGGCGAGAAGGCCGACGATCCGGCCCTTGCCGCCCGCATCGCCCGCTTCGTCGACCTCTACGTGAATGACGCCTTCGGCACCGCCCACCGTCGCGAATGCACGCTGCACGCGCTGGCGCTGGCCGCCCCCGTCGCCTGCGCCGGGCCGCTGATGACGGCCGAGCTCGACGCCCTGGGCCGTGCGTTCGCCCAGCCAGCACGGCCGCTGGCCGCCATCGTTGCCGGCTCCAAGGTGTCGACCAAACTCACCATCCTCGAGAGCCTGGCCGACAAGGTCGACGTGCTGGTCCTCGGCGGCGGCATCGCCAACACCTTCCTCGCCGCGCGTGGCTGCCCGGTCGGCGCCTCGCTGCACGAGCCCGACCTGCTCGACGCGGCCCGCGCCGTCGAGCGCCGGCTGGCCGAGCATGCCGGTGTGGTCTGGCTGCCCGAGGACGTCGTCGTCGCCGACCGCTTCGCGCCCGACGCGCTCACGCGCACCGTGCACGTCGATGACGTGCCCGAGGGCTGGATGATCCTCGACATCGGCCCGGACAGCCGCGACTCGCTTGCCGACGTGTTGCATCGCGCCGGCACCATCGTGTGGAACGGCCCGGTGGGCGTGTTCGAGATGGACGCGCTCGCCGCCGGCACGCGCGCGCTCGCCACCGCGGTCGCCGCCAGCCCGGCCTACAGCATAGCCGGCGGCGGCGACACGCTGGCCGCCATCGCCCGCTTCGGCGTCACCGAACGCATCGACTACATCTCCACTGGCGGCGGTGCCTTCCTCGAGTTCCTGGAGGGCCGCGAACTGCCGGCGCTGGCCGCGCTGCGCGCCCGCGCACGCCCAGCCAGCCGCCGCCTGCCGCCCAAGCCGGTGTTCGAGAACGAGCCCGAACCGGCCTGAACCGTCCCCAGTTCCGTCCCAACGCCACCCCACCGGGAGAACCCCATGGCCATGATCGCCCTGCGCCAGCTGCTCGACCACGCCGCCGAACACGGCTACGGCGTGCCCGCCTTCAACATCAACAACATGGAGCAGATCCACGCCATCATGCTCGCCGCCGAGGCCACCGACAGCCCGGTCATCCTGCAGGCCTCGGCCGG
>NZ_JAQVGQ010000262.1 GCF_028696615.1 Immundisolibacter sp.
GTGGCCATCCGCGATGCCTTCGATGCTGTCGAGCGGCGCCTGCAGGATGTCGAGCGCGAACGCCGCGGCCAGGTCAAGCAGCACGCGGCGCCGGCGCACGGCCGCATCAGCCAGCTGCTGCCGGAGCTCGATTGCGGGCGCATCGAAACCGCCGACGGGTGCGACGTTTACTTCCACCGCAACGCGCTGGTGGACGGCGACTTCGACCGGCTCGAAGTCGGCATGGAAGTGCGCTTCGTCGAGGAGATGGGCGACCAGGGGCCGCAGGCCAGCACCGTGCACCGGGTCGGCAAGCACCATCCGATCGGCTGAACGCCGTGTGGCGGGTGGACGGCGCCCAGGGCGAAGGCGGCGGCCAGTTGCTGCGCACGGCGCTGGCGCTGGCGGCGGCGACCGGCACGCCGCTGCACATCGAGAACATACGCGCCGCCCGGCGGCCGCCGGGGCTGGCGCCACAGCACTTGGCGGCGGCGCAGGCGGTGGCGGCGCTGTGCGGCGGCCGCCTCGAGGGCGCCGAGCTGCGCTCGGCGGCGCTGAGCTTTTGGCCCGGCGCGACGCTGCGCGACGAACTGACGGTCGACGTCGGCACCGCCGGCAACGTGATCCTGGTTCTGCACACGCTGCTGCCGGTGCTGGCGGCGCACGGGCGTGGCGCCACGCTGCGCTTGATCGGCGGCACCGACGTGCGCGCGGCGCCGCCGTTCGATTATCTGGCGCAGGTGACGGTGCCCTTGCTCGGCCGCCTCGGGCTGGCGCTCCAGGTGCAGGCGCCAAGGCGCGGCTACTACCCCCGCGGCGGCGGCGTGCTGCTGGCGCAGGTGGCGCCCTGCCCGCGCCTTCGGCCGCTGCAACTGGCGCAGCCCGGCCGGCTGCTGGCCATCGACGGGCTGGCGCACGTGACGCGCCTGCCGCTGTCCATTGCCGAGCGCATGGCAACGGCGGCCGGCCGGCACCTGCCGCAGGCGGACATTCGCGCCGAGGTGCTCGACCCGTCGACTTCGTACGGGCCCGGCGTGGCGGTGGTGGTATGGGCGCACACCGAGCACAGCTACCTCGGCGCCGCCGCCGTGGCCGAGCGCGGCGTGCCGGCCGAGGCGCTCGGCGAGGCGGTCGGCACGGCGCTGGCGGCGGAACTGGCCGCCGGCGCCAGCCTGGACGTGCACGCCGCCGATCAGCTGCTGGTGTACCTGGCGCTGGCCGGCGGGCGGTCGCTGTTTCGGGCGCGCGAGCTGAGCTCGCATGCCCGCACCACGCTCGGCCTGTTGCACAGCCTGCTCGGCGCCTGCGCGCAGGTGCAGGAATCGGCCGGCGCGGTGCGGGTGGAGCTAACAGGCCGTTGAAAAAAGGCTTCCTGCCCTTTTTCGACTCGGCTCGTCGCGGCACATGTCCGCAACGAGCCGCCCCCAATCAAGCGCTGGACGCGCTTGATTGGGGGGCAAGCCATCCCCGGCTTGCCTTGACAGGCCGTTGAAAAAGGTTTTTCAACGGCCTGTTAAATGCCGAGCGGGCCATCCCGTGAAGTCGCCCAGCCACGGCCGCCGGGTGCTGGCCGCGGCGTGTCGCCCGGGCAGGTGTCGCTGCTGTGGCAATGTCAGGGAAGCGCTTACGTCTTGTGACGTCCTGGGCAGGATGCCGCGGACGGCAAGCGCCCCGTCGATCGGCCGTTGTCCTTGCCGCAGCCGGTTGTCGCGGGCAGGCCAAGGAGGGTGAACGGTATGGCGGCTTCACGCGTATCCGCGCGCAGCGGGTTTGTGCGCCGGCCGGCGCGCCGTGCGGCCGGTGCCATGGCCGTAATCATCCTGCTGGCGGTGGCGATCTTCGGCTTGTCGTGGATGCGCAATCTCATCGCTCCGGCGCTGGTCCTGACGGACATCGTGGCCGGCGCGGCGCCGAGCCCGCTCAAGGCGCTGACGGCCGCGCCGCGGCGGGTCGAGATGCGCTTTTCCGGCAATGGCGAGCCGCTCGACGGCGATCTGTACCTGCCCGGGCGTGGCCGGCCGCGGGCCGGGGTGGTGCTGGTGCCGGGCGTGGTGCCGCTCGGCCACCGCGACCCACGCCTGGCGGCGTTCGCCCAGACGCTCGCGCGCGCCGGTTTCGCCGTGCTGGCGCCGTCGCTGCCCGCCTATCGGCTGCGCCAGGTGCAGCCGGGCGATGTGGCGCGCATCAGCGCCGCCTTTCGCCATCTGGTGGATCACCCCGACTGGGCGCCGCAGGGGCGGGCCGGCATGGTGGCGTTCAGCTACGCGGTCGGCTTTGCGGTGTTGGCGGCGCTGGACCCCGCCATCCGCGAACAGGTGCGCTTTGTGGTCGGCATCGGCGGCTACTACGACCTGAACGAGGTGCTGACCTATGCCACGACCGGGCATTACCGGGTGGACGGGCGCTGGCGGCAGCGGACACCGGACCCTTACGGGCAGTGGGTGTTCCTGGAAAGCGCGCGCCCCCACCTTCGCGATGCCCGCGATCGGTGGCTGTTGGGCGAGATGGCACGAAGAAAGCTCGAAAACCTCGACGCCGACCTCGCTCCGCTGGCCCGCGAGCTCGGGCCCGAAGGCCGCAGCATCTACCGGTTGCTCACCAATCCGGACCCGGCCGCGGTGCCCGCCCGTCTGGCGGCCCTGCCGGTAGCGGTGCGCGGCGTGCTGGATGCGCTGACCCTGCACGACAAGGACCTGACGGCGCTGCGTGCGCGGCTGATCCTGCTGGCGGGCGAGGACGACCCGCTCATCCCCTACACGCAAAGTCTGGCGCTGGCGCGCGCCGTGCCCGCCGGCCAGGCGTAGGTGCTCGTCATCCACCGCGTCCTGGGACATGTGGAATTGCGCCTGGGGCGGGCGTTCGAGGCGTCGTTCTGGGGCCAGGACCTGCCCGATCTGTGGCGCCTGTATCGGGCCGTGCGACTTTTGCTGCTGGAGCAGCGCCGTGGCCGGGCGGCCTGAAGGGGGCGCCCACGCCGGCAAGCGGGCGGCCGGCATCGTCGTGCTGCGCCGGCTGCCGGCGGGCTGGCAATGCCTGCTGCTGTGTGCTTACCGTAACTGGGACTTCCCCAAGGGCTTGGTCGAGGAGGGCGAGCTGACGCTGCCGCTCAGCCCGGCGCTCGGAGCATCATGCCTTTCGCTGGCTGGATTTCGACCAGGCGCCGCGCCTGCGGCCGATCCTCGATTGGGCGCACGGCCTCACGGCCCGGGCGCAAAGCGCGTGAAGCCGGCCGGTGGACGAAGGCGGCCCTCATGATCCATGTCCTGGCAGGTGAACCATGAAACGTCTGCGCCTGGCGGTGATCGGGTTTGGCAGCCTGGGCCGGGCCTGCGCCGAGGTCGTCCTCGATGCGCCCAGCGCCGACCTCGCACTGGCCGGCATCG
>NZ_JAQVGQ010000263.1 GCF_028696615.1 Immundisolibacter sp.
CCGGACCAGTTCGACGGCGACGTGCTGCCCGCGCCGGAGAACCTTCGCATCGGCAGCGGGAACGAGGACTTCGCCTTCGAGAGCCTGCCGGGCGACATCTTCCAGCTCGGCAACACGTCCTACCGCATCCTCAAAGTGGAAACCGGGCGCATGTTCGTGCAGGACGCGCACGGCCAGCCGCCGAACATCCCGTTCTGGTTCGGCGAGGCGCCGGGCCGCACGGCGGAGCTGTCGGTTGCCGTGTCGCGGCTACGGCAGGACGTGGCGGACTGGCTCAGCGAAGGCGGCGCCGGGCACGCCACCGAGCGCCTGCTGGAGCGCCTGCCGCTGCCGGACGCCGCGGCGCGGCAATTGATCGACTATCTGGCCGCCGCCCACGCCGCGCTCGGCGCGCTGCCGACACAAAGCGCGGTCATCTTCGAGCGCTTTTTCGACGACACCGGCGACCAGCATCTAGTCATCCACGCGCCGTTCGGCTCGCGCGTCAACAAGGCCTGGGGGCTGGCGCTGAGGAAGCGCTTTTGCCGGCGCTTCAATTTCGAGCTGCAGGCGGCGGCGCTCGAGGACAGCATCGTCATCTCGCTCGGCTCCGTGCACAGCTTTCCGCTGCACGAGCCGGCCGGGTATCTGAAGTCCGCCACCGCGCGCGAGGTGCTGATCCAGGCGGTGATTGCGGCGCCGCTGTTCGAGGCGCGCTGGCGCTGGGTGGCGACGACGGCCTTGGCCATCCTGCGCCAGCGGGCGGGCAAGCGCACGCCGCCGCAGTGGCAGCGCAACGACGCGCAGGATCTGGTCGCCGCCGTGTTCCCGGACCAGATCGCCTGCGCCGAGAACCTCACGGGCGAGCGCGAGGTGCCGGACCACCCGCTGGTGCGCCAGGCGATCGCCGATTGCCTCACCGAATCCATGGACGTGGACGGCTTTCTTGCCGTGCTGCGCGGCATCGAGAGCGGCGCCATCCAGATTCTGACGCGCGATCTCACGGCGCCCTCCCCGCTCGCGGAAGAAATCCTGAACGCCCGGCCGTATGCGTTTCTCGACGACGTGCCGGCCGAGGAGCGGCGCACGCTCGCTGTGCGCCCGGCGCCGGCCGATCTGTCGGCGAGTGCCTCGCTCGGCGTGCTGCAACAGGACGCCATCGATCGGGTGCGCGCCGAAGCCTGGCCGCAGGCGCGCAACGCCGACGAGCTGCACGACGCGCTGCTGCTGCTCGGCTTCGTCACCGCGGGCGAGGCCACGCGCGAGCCGCGTTGGCCCGATCTGCTGCAAGCCCTGGCGCAAGACCTGCGCGCCTGTTGCCTCGATGGCCGGCTGTGGGTGGCGGCCGAGCGCTTGGCCGAAGCGCAGGCCGTGCTGCCGACGGCGATTGCGCAGCCGCCGATAACCGCCGTGGGCGAACCGCCCGACAGCGCCGAGGCGGCGCTGGTCGAGCTGCTGCGCGGGCGACTGGAGGGTTTGGGACCGGTCACGGCTGAGCGGCTCGGCGCGCCGCTCGGGCTGCCACCCGCCGCCGTGGAGGCGGCGCTGCTCGCGCTCGAAAGCGAAGGCTTCGTGCTGCGCGGGCGCTACACGCCGGGCACGCCGGAGGAGGAATGGTGCGAGCGGGGCCTGCTCGCGCGCATCCACCGCTACAGCCTCGACCGGCGGCGGCGCCAGATCGCGCCGGTCAGCGAGGCCGAGTTCCGGCGCTTTCAGCGCGCCTGGCAGGGCCTCGACGATCCCGGCGAGGGGCCGGAGGCGCTGTACGCCGTCATAGAACAACTGGCGGGCCTGTCGCAGCCCGCCGCGGCGTGGGAGGCGGAAATCCTGCCGGCACGCCTGCACGGCTACCAGCCGTTCTGGCTCGATCAACTGTGCGCCGAAGGGCGCGTCGCCTGGCTGCGCCTGCTGCCGCCGCGCGTGAGCGGCGAGCGCCGGCGCGTCTCGACGCCCGTGCGCAGCACGCCGATCGCGCTGGTGCCGCGCGAACACGCGACGCTGTGGCGGCGACTCGCCCCGGCCGCGCCGCAGCTGGAGCTGAGTTCGATCGCCGCGCGCGTGCGCGATGCGCTCGGCGCGCAGGGCGCGTCGTTCTTTGCCGATCTCGTGGCCAACACCGGCCTGCTGCGCACTCAGGTGGAGGCGGCGCTCGCGGAACTGGTGGCGCTGGGTCTGGCGACCTCCGACAGCTTCTCTGGTCTTCGCACGCTGATCGCGCCGGCGAGTCAACGGCCGAGCTTCGCGCCGCGCCGGCACCGCAGCCCGCGCCCGCGCGTGTCGGGAGTGGGCGCCGCCGGGCGCTGGTCGCTGTTGCCGGCGTTGGTTGCCAACGATGCCGCCGCGCGCGACGCCGCCGTCGCCCACGCCGCGCAGGTGCTGCTGGACCGCCACGGCGTGGTGTTCCGCGCCGCGCTCGAGGACGAGAACTGCGCCCCGCCGTGGCGCGAACTGCTGTACGTTTACCGGCGGCTCGAAGCGCGCGGCGAGCTGCGCGGCGGGCGCTTCGTCGAGCGCTTCGCCGGCGAGCAGTTCGCGCTGCCGCAGGCGGTCGATGCGCTGCGCGCGCAGCGACGCGAAGCCGACAGAACGCAGGACGAACCTGCGCTGGCTTTTTGAATGGCACCACAAACCACGGAAAACCACGGATGCTCTGATTGGCTCACGGCATCCCGTCCAAGGCAGGATGTCTAGGGAAATGCTGAAAAATTCCCTCCCTGGAATTTTTCAGCTCGCTGCGGCGCGGTACACGCCCGCGCCGCGCTCCATCAATCAAGGGCTTACGCCCTTGATTGATGCCGGGGCATCCTACCCCGGACGGAAAACACTGAATAAATCAGCGTTTTCCTAGCAGGCCGTCGAAAAACGGCCTGCGCCTGCGAGGCAGGGGTGCCTCGCGCGCAAATCAAATACGCAGGTATTTGATTGGTCGGAGCCGCGCCCGGACAGGTGCCGGGCGCGGCGAGTTGAAAAGGGCAGGACTGCCCTTTTCAACAGCCTGCCAGGCAAAAAACATCATAAGTCTTTGATTGACAAAGCGACGATCGGGCATTATCGGCGCTGAAGCGTGCTGAAAAGTTCCCGGATGGGATTTTTCCGCATTTCCCAAGGGAGCATGTCTTGGGCTTGCCGCCCCGCAGACGGGCGCCGAAAGAATCGGCGCGCCCATCAAGCCGCGCCCGTCCGTGCCGATACACCATCATCCCCAGTCGAGTCGTGCACCTTCCATGCGCCGCGCCAGTCGCTGCCGCTTTTTTCTTTTGCTCGCCGCGCTGTGCCTGGCCGGCTGCGGTGACGACCGTCCGCTGACGGTCGCCGTGCATCCCTGGATCGGCTACGAGCCGCTGTGTCTGGCGCAGCAGTTCGGCTGGC
>NZ_JAQVGQ010000264.1 GCF_028696615.1 Immundisolibacter sp.
TCGGTGTCGCCGATCAGGCGGTTCAGGTGCTGGTAGACCAGGTTGATGCCCGGCGCCGTGCCCCAGTGGCCGAGCAGGCGCGGCTTGATGTGGGCCGGCTGCAGCGGCTCGCGCAGCAGTGGGTTGGCCTGCAGATAGATTTGCGCCGCCGCCAAATAATTCACGGCACGGCGGTAGCGCTCCATGGCAGCGATGTCGACGGAAACGGCGGCTTGCGGCATGAGACGGCTCTCCTGCGATGGGATTTCGGCAGCGCAGCACGGCGGCGCTGCCGGGTTCGACAATACCGCAGCCCATTCGGCAACAGGGTGACAGACATGGAAATCCTCACCGTCAACGTCGGCAGCTCGTCGGTCAAGCTCGGGCGCTTCGACGCGCGCAGCACGCCACCGCGCCGCCTGGCCAGCGTGCACCTGGACGCCGGCGCCGCACTGCCCGACGACCTCGGCACGCCGGCGTTGCTGGCGCATCGGGTGGTGCATGGGGGCGATCTGGCGCGGCCGATGCTCATCGACGCCGCCGTCGAGGCGCGCATCGAGGCCTGCGCGCCGCTCGCGCCGCTGCACAACCCGCCGGCGCTGGCGATGATCCGCGCCTGCCGGCAGCGGTTCGGTGCCGATATTCCGCAGGTCGCCGTGTTCGATACCGCGTTTTTCGCCGACCTGCCGGCCGCCGCGCGCGCCTACGCGCTGCCGCGCGACCTCACGCACGCCTACCGCCTGCGCCGCTACGGCTTTCATGGCATCGCCCATCAGGCGCTGTGGCGAGCCTGGCAGGCCGCCACCGGCGGCGGGGGGCGGGTAGTGACGCTGCAACTGGGCGCCGGCTGCTCGGCCAGCGCCATCGCCGATGGCAAGCCGCTGGATACCTCGATGGGCTTCACGCCGCTCGAGGGCCTGGTGATGGCCACCCGCAGCGGTGACGTGGACCCCGGCCTGCTGCTGTATCTACAACGCGTCGCCGGCCTCGATGCGTCGCAGATGGAGACCCTGCTGAGCACCCGCAGCGGCCTGTTGGGACTGGCCGGCAGCGCCGACATGCGCCAGCTGCTGCAAGACGCGTCGGCAGACGCCGCGCTCGCGCTCGAGGTGTACTGCCGGCGCGTGCGCAAGATCATCGGCGCCTATGCCGCCGTGCTGGGCGGCCTCGACGGCATCGTATTCGGTGGAGGGGTAGGCCAACACGCCGCGCCGATCCGCGCCCGCATCCTGGCCGACCTGGCCTGGCTGGGCGTGCGGCTCGACGCCGCCGCCAACGACGCCGCCGCCCCGACCAGCCGCATCAGCAGCGACGATTCGCGCTGCGCGGTGTGGGTGTTCGAGGTGGATGAAGCCAGCGAATTGGCGCGTGCCGGTCAGCAGGCGCTGACCGGCACGGCCTGATGGGACAGCGCTTCTACGGGCAGCGCCGACTACCGCGCGTGGATTACTTTTCCTGGATGCTGGCCAGGTAGTCGACGATGCTCAGGATCTTGGCGCGCACTTGGGGATCATTGTTCCCTTCGTCACGAAAACGCTGGCCCCACACCGGCATTTCGGCCGGACCGTGGATGCCGAGCGCCTGACCGCGCCCGTCGATGATGGCGCGCACCCGCGTGTACGGGAACTGGCCGTTGTTGTTCTTGGCCAGCTGGGTCAGGTCGGCCGGGCGCTTTTTGAGCTCCGCCGCCACCGGCCCGTCACCACGCCCCATCGGACCGTGGCAGGACGCGCAGTATTCCATGTAGTCCTGGCGCTGCAGGTCGCTGACCGGAGCGGCCGAGGCAGCACCGGCAACCGCCAGCAGCGGCAGCGCGAAGGCAGCGAACCGCTGCGGGGCGAGGATTTTTTGCACACAACGGCGCATACGCATGACACCTGTTCTCCTTGAGTTATCAAACGACCATCCCTGAAAAACACCCGCGCCCGTCAGCCTATGTCGGGGCGGCGCGCGCCGGCTTGCGGGAGAAAACTCCCCTCATCGTACGAGCGCGGCTCACTTTTGCATACGGCGAACGTATTCGGTCAGCGCGGCGATACGATCCTGCGCCTGCCGCTGGCTGACACCTTCCGGCGACACATACAGTTCCTCGCCCCATACCGGCATGGTACGCGGCCCGTGCGCCTTGACGTCGGCGCGGCCGTCGATGATGTCACGCACGCGCTCGGTCGGGAATTCGCCATTGTTCTTCTGGCTGAGCACGGTGATATCGGCCGGCATGGCCTTCATGGATTGGGCGACCGGGCCGTCACCATGCCCTTCGGGGCCGTGGCAGGACGCACAGTATTTGTTGTAATCGCGCCGGGCACGCGCCATCGTCTCGTCGCTAAACGGCGCCGCCAGCGCCACTGCGGATGTCAGGGTCAACAGTGCACCGACGGTGGCGAGACGGCGCTGCGTGGTTTTCTTCATGACTTCCCCCTTTTTTCGTGCGTAACGGATCGCGACGACATTTAGCCTTACGAATCAGGCGAACGACCGTGATCCTAATCAACCGGAGCGGACGAACGATCGTTCATCAGGCGGCAGCATCTTACCCGGATTGAGCCGGCCCTGCGGGTCCAGTGCCGCCTTGATGTGGCGCATCAGCGCCATCCCCACCGGTCCCTCGAATGGCGCCAGCGCGTCGCGCTTCAAAAGGCCGATGCCGTGCTCGGCGGAAATCGAGCCGCGGTGTTTCACCACCGCCGCGTTGACCAAGCCCGCCAGCGTTTCCCAGCGAGCCAGGAACCGTGCCGCCGGCATCCCCGGCGGCTGCGACAGGTTGAAGTGCAGATTGCCATCGCCGAGGTGGCCGAAGGCGCACACGCGCAGCCCCGGGCAGGCCGCTTCGACCGCGGCGCTGGCCTCGGCGACGAAGGCCGGCACCGCCGACACCGGCACCGCGACGTCGTTTTTGATGCTGGCGCCCTCGTGGCGCTGCACCTCGGCCACCGCTTCGCGCAGGCGCCAGAAATCGGCCGCCTGGCGCGCGCTCGCCGCTACCGCGGCGTCGCCGATCTCGCCGCGCTCCAGGCAGTGTTCGAGCACGCCTTCGAGCGCCGCCGCCAAGCCCGCCGCGGCGCGCGAACTGCTGAGCTCGACCAGCAGATACCACGGCGCCGGCGCGGCCAGCGGATCGCGCGCGCCGGGCAGGTGGCGCAGCACGAACTCGAGCGCCGTGCGCGATACCAGCTCACAGCCGCTGACGGCATCGCCGCTGGCCTCGCGCAGGCGCCCGAACACCGCCACACAGGCCTCGACCGACGGACAGGCCAGCCAGGCGGTAATGGTCTCGCGCGGCAGCGGAAACAGTTTCACCACCGCGGCGGTGATGATGCCGAGCGTGCCTTCGGCACCGATGAACAGCTGCTTGAGGTCGTAACCG
>NZ_JAQVGQ010000265.1 GCF_028696615.1 Immundisolibacter sp.
AGCGGTGCAGCAACCGCTCGCGATCCGCCGCCGCCATGCCAGCCCAGGCATCCGACTCGAAGGCCGCCCGGGCGGCCTTGACGGCACGGTCGATGTCCGCCGCCGAGCCCTTGGCCACGCTGCCCAGCGACTGCCCGGTGGCCGGGTTGATGTTGTCGAAGCGGGCGCCGCCGGCGGCGTCCTGGTACTCGCCGTTGATGAAAAGCCGCGTCGGGGCGGTGAGGTTCTCGAACGGAATCATCGGCATTCTCCTCGTTTGGAATCGGCTGGGGATGCGCCTGGGGCGACGTGCCTCGTCAATGCGCCTGGTCCCAGTTGGCGCCAAGGCCGGTTTCGACTTCGAGCGGCACGTCCAGCGGGTTGTCGGCGGTCATCAGGGCGGCGACCGTCCCGCGCAGCGCCTCGGCGTGATCCACCGGCACCTCGAACACCAGCTCGTCGTGCACCTGCAGGATCATGCGCGCCGGCTGGCCATTGTCACGCAGCCAGCGGTCGATGCGGATCATGGCCAGCTTGATCAGGTCCGCCGCGGTGCCCTGCATGGGCGCGTTGATGGCGGTGCGCTCGGCGTACTGCCGGCGCTGGCTGTTGGACGAGCGGATGTCCGGCAGGTACAGGCGGCGACCGAATACGGTCTCGACGTAGCCGCGCTCGCGCGCCTGCTCGCGCGTGGCGTCCATGTAAGCGCGCACGCCAGGGTAGCGGGCGAAGTACTGGTCCACGTAACGCTGCGCGGCGGTGCGGTCGATACCGAGCTGCTGGGCCAGGCCGAACGCCGACATGCCATAGATGAGGCCGAAGTTGATGGCCTTGGCGGCACGCCGCTGCTCGGCGCTGACCGCCTCCGGCGGCACGCCGAAAATCTCCGCCGCCGTGGCGCGGTGCACGTCGGCGCCTTCGGCGAACGCGCGCCGCAGCCCCGCGTCGCCGGACAGGTGCGCCATGATGCGCAGCTCGATCTGCGAGTAGTCGGCCGACAGCAGCTTGCAACCGTCCGGCGCAATGAAGGCCTGGCGGATGCGCCGGCCCTCGGCGGTGCGCACCGGGATGTTCTGCAGGTTCGGGTCCGACGACGACAACCGACCGGTGGACGCCACCGCCTGCTGATAAGACGTATGCACGCGCCCGGTGACCGGGTGCACCTGCGCCGGCAGCTTGTCGGTGTAGGTCGAGCGCAGCTTCGACAGGCTGCGGTGTTCCAGGATCACGCGCGCCAGCGGGTAGTGCAGCGCCAGTTCCTGCAGCACGTCCTCGGCGGTGGACGGCTGCCCCTTGGGCGTGCGGCCGAGCACCGGCAGCTTGTGTTCCTCGTACAGCACCTGCTGAATCTGCAGCGGCGAGCCGAGATTGAACGGATGGCCGGCCAGCGCGTAGGCCTCGGCCTCCAGGCGCTGCATGGCCGCGGCCAGTTCCATGCTCTGGCGGCGCAGCAGCGCGGCGTCGATCAACACCCCGCAGCGCTCCATGCGCGCGAGCACCGGCAGCAGCGGCATCTCGATGGTCTCGAACACGCGCCGCAGCGTGGGCTCGGCCTCGATCTGCGGCCAGAAGTGCCGGTGCAGGCGCAGCGTGACGTCGGCATCCTCGGCCGCGTAGCGGGTGGCGGTTTCGATGTCCACCTGGTTGAAAGTGAGCTGGTTTTTGCCGCTACCGGCGACGTCCTTGAAGGTGATGGTGGTGTGGCCCAGATGGCGGGCGGCCAGGGTGTCCATGTCGTGCCGGCTGGCGGTGCTGTCCAGCACGTACGATTCGAGCATGGTGTCGAAGGCCGGGCCGGCCACGGCGCAGCCGTGCTCGGCGAGCACCGCGTAGTCGAACTTGAAGCCCTGGCCGATCAGGCGCGGCGTGCCGGTCTCGAGCAACGGCTGCAGGCGCGCGAGCACGGCGTCGGCCGGCAACTGGTCGGGCGCGCCGGGGTAGTCGTGACCCACCGGCACGTAGGCGGCCTGCCCCGGCTCGCAGGCGAACGACACCCCGACGATGCGCGCCGTGATCGGATCGAGCGAGTCGGTTTCGAGATCGAAGGCGAACGCCTGCGCCGCCGCCAGGCGCTCGCACCAGCGCTCGAGCGCCGCCGGGTCGAGCACGGTCTCGTAACCGTCGCGGTCGATGGCCGGCGGGTCCGCCGCCGGCGCCTGCCCGCCGGGCTTGCCCTGTTCCAGCTCGCGCAGCCAGGACTTGAACTCGAGCTCCGTGAACAGGCGCTTGAGCGTGTCGGTATCCGGCGCGGCGCGGTTCAGGTTGTCGGGATCGATGGCCAGCGGCACCTCGCAACGCACCGTGGCCAGCTGCCGGTACAGCGGCAGCGCATCCAGCACGGCGCGCAGGTTCTCGCCCACCTTGCCGCCGATGTCCTGCGCGTGCGCGATGACGCCATCGAGCGAACCGTACTGACGCAGCCACTTGGCGGCGGTCTTGGGACCGACCCCGGGCACGCCCGGGATGTTGTCCACGCTGTCGCCGGTGAGCGCCAGAAAGTCGGCGATCAGCCGCGGCGGCACGCCGAACTTCGCCTCGACGCCGGCCACGTCGAGCACGGTGTTGGTCATGGTGTTGACCAGGCGCACGCGCTCGTCGACCAGCTGGGCGAGGTCCTTGTCGGCGGTGGAGATCAGCACCTGCTCGCCGCGCGCGGCGGCGCGCCGCGCCAGCGTGCCGATCACGTCGTCGGCCTCGACGCCGTCGACCACCAGCAGCGGCAGGCCGAGCGCACGCACCAGTTCCTGCGTGGGCGCGATCTGCGCGGCCAGCTCCTCGGGCATCGGCGGGCGGTTGGCCTTGTAGTCGGCAAACGCCTGGTGACGAAAATTCGGGCCCTTGGCGTCGAACACCACGGCGATATGGGCGTCCGGGTACTCGCGCATGAGCCGGCGCAGCATGTTGACCACGCCGTAGACCACGCCGGTCGGCTGGCCCTTGGAATTGGTCAGCGGCGGCAACGCGTGGAAGGCGCGGAACAAATAAGACGAGCCGTCCACCAGGACGACCAGCGGTGAGTCGGGCATGCGCGTGACGGGGGCGGCGGGCGGCAACGGGCGGCCGGCAGTGTAGCGCCAGCGGTCCGGCGCCGGCGCGATGCTATGCTTCGACTTCGTTTTGCAGGCACCGGTTTGGGCGACACTGGTCGGTCGACACCGGCCGCCGGCCCACCCGGCCCGGGCCTGCATCAAGGGCCTAAGCCCTTGCTTCATGGAGCGCCACGCGGGCGTCGGGCGCGCCGCGGCGAGCCGCATCGTTTCAACGCGTTTTTTTCAGGAGTCTTGACCATGCGTCGTGTGCTGCTCATCGGGCTGCTGGCCGCCACGGCGCAGGCCGCCGAGCCGGGCCCGCCGCC
>NZ_JAQVGQ010000045.1 GCF_028696615.1 Immundisolibacter sp.
GCAGGTAGGCGCGCGCGGCCAGGTGGTCGTTCAGCACCTGCATCGGCTTGCGAAGCGCCGCCTTGGCCTCGTCGATGGCCGCCGGGCTGCGCTGCGCCTCGGGCAGGAACATCATGTGCATGAGCATAGTGACCAGGTGCGGCTCGACTTCGGTCATCGCCCACAGGCTCCACTGCGCCACCTGGCCGTGCGCCTGCGCGCCGGCCGGCCACAGGGTGCCGGTCTTCTCGGCCAGGTACTGGTTGATCGCCAGCGACTCCCAGATCACGTAGCCGTCGTCCTCCAGCACCGGCACGTGGCCGTTCGGATTCAGCTTGAGCATTTCCGGGCTACGCGTGCGGCCGCTGCGCGGGTCGACCGGGTCGAGCTCGTACGGCTGGCCGATTTCTTCCAGCATCCAGATGCAGCGCCCGGCGCGGCTGTAGGCGGCTCCATAAAGCTTCATGACGTCTCTCCTCGGGGAATGGGGGATTGCTCCGGCCGGAAGGCCGGCGCGCAATGATAGGCCGCCGGGGCGACCGCCGAACGCCGCTACGTGCGAATGCCGCGCAGCAGAATGTCCATCATCTGCGCGCTGTAGCTGTGCGGGTCGTCGGCGAAGTCGATGTCCGCGAAGTGCCGCAGCAGCGGCCGGGTCTGGGCATAGAACACGTTGCCGGCGTTCACCAGCACGGCCACCAGGGCGGGGTTCACGTCGGCGCGCAACTGGCCGGCGCGCTGGCCGGCGCGGATCAGCTCCACCAGGCGATGGAAGCTGGCGGCGAAGTCGTCGCGCACCGGCTGGATGTCGGCGTCGGCACCGTCACTGGTGAGCGCGCGCAGCACCAGCCGGCTGGCCATGGGGTCCTCGATGTAGTCGCACAGGCGCTGGCGGGCGTAGCTGCACAGGCGCTTGGCGGCATCGTCGTCGATGCGTGAGGCGGCGTCGATGGCGTCGCTGAACGACTGGCAGGCGTCGCGCAGCACCTGCTGGTACAGCGCCGCCTTGCTCTTGAAATGGTGAAAAATGTTGGCCTTGCTGACGCCGGCGCGCTCGGCGATGGCGCTGATGGAGGCGGCGTCGTAACCCTGGCTGGAAAAGATTTCCGCCGCCGCCCGGAGGACTCGTTGGACGGCGGCGGGACAAGGTTTGGGAGGGGGGGTCATTGTCATTATCGGAGCAACTGGCCGAGGTCAGGGGTGGACCGGTCGGTCAGTCGGTTGCATCTTACCCCTACCCGCCGGGCTACCGCAAGTCTGCGCACGAAAACCCGTGCGCATGCTCAGGACGCCGCCAGCGGGTTGCGCAGCACGCCGATGCCGTCGATTTCCACCCGCACCTCGTCGCCGGGCTGCATCCACAGCGGCGGCTTGCGGGCGGCGCCGACGCCGCTCGGGGTGCCGGTGAGAATGACGCTGCCGGGCTCGAGCGTGCAGTCGGCACTCAGGAATTCGATCAGCGTCGGCACGTCGAAGATCATGTCGCTGGTGTTGGCCGACTGCACCACCTGCCCGTTCAGCACGGTGCGGATGTCGAGCGCGTTCGGGTTCGGGATGTCGTCGGCGGTGACCAGCACCGGCCCCAGCGGGCAGAAGGTGTCGAACGACTTGCCGCGGCAGAACTGCCCGCCGCCCCACTCCATCTGCCAGTCGCGCGCCGACACGTCGTTGGCGCAGGTGTAGCCGAGCACGTAGTCGAGCGCGTCGGCGGCGCGCACGTTCTTGGCGGGCCGGCCGATCACCACCGCCAGTTCGCACTCGTAATCCACCTTGTGGCTCGGCGCGTGGGTCGGGATGAGGATGGGCTGCTCGGGATGGTGCAGCGCCGCCTGGGCCTTGATGAACAGCACCGGATACTTCGGGATGGCGGCGCCGGTTTCCTCGGCGTGCTTGCGGTAGTTGAGGCCGATGCAATAAATGGTGGGCGGCAGCACCGGCGCCAGGCGCACGGCATCCGCCGGCGCGACCTCATCCGTGGCGCGCCAGGCGCCGAACAAATCGCCTTCGATCAGCATCAGCCGGCCGTCCGGCTGTTCCAGGGCGTGCCGCGGACCGGCGGCGGTTTGGATGCGGGCAATGCGGGCCATGGGGTCTCCTCCTCGGATGCGCTGCGGGCGCCGGGGACTGGATCGGCGCCCGCCGCCAGTGTACGGGCAGCGGCCGGCTGGCAGGCCGTTGAAAAGGGCAGCCGCGCGTTTTCAACCCGCCGCGCGCGTGCGCTGCAGCAGCGCGATGATCTGCCGGCGCACGGCGTCGACGTCGTCGGCACGCGCGTCGAACGGCAGGCGCAGCACCACGCCGTCGGCCAGCAGATCGATGCCGCCCGGATCGACGCCGACCATCGCCACCTGCTGCGCGGCGCGGCCGAAGAAGTGCCGGCAGTAGGCGTGCAGCGCGTCGGCGTGGTCGCGGTTCATGTGCTCGATGATGTCGGCCTCGGCCGGTGCCAGCGGGTTTACGAGGTCGATGTCGGCCGGCTCGATCCAGCCGATCTTGCCAAAGCCGCCGATGAAGCGCAGGCGCACCGCGCGCAGCGCGTAGAAGCCGAAGTCGTGCGTGTCGGCGTAGGCGCGGGCGGCCGGAAAGTAGCGGTAGTAACGCGCGCCGGCCGTGGCGGCGGCCTCGCCGGTCAGGGCCCTGGCATCGGCCAGGTACGTCAGGCGGGCTCCGGCCTGCGGGTCGGCGGCGTCGGCCGGGTCGAACACGGTCAGCGACACGCGCGGGTCGGCGGCGATGTTGCGCGTGTGCTCGGCCAGCGTGCTGATGTAGATCACCGGCTCGCCGGCGGCGCTGAGCACGTAGGGCGTGATCGAGCCGAACGGGTAGCCCGGCACGCTGCGCGAGTGGCTGGACAGCACGCCGTAGCGCTGGGCACGCAGGAATTCGCCGGCGGTCGGTGAGGTGGACATCAGGTTTCCTGGGGTTCGGACAGCGCCGTCACGTCGACTTGGACCTCGATCGTGTGCGTGTCGCCACCGCCATAAAAGATGCCCTTCAGCGGCGCCACGTCGCTGTAATCGCGCCCCCAGGCGGTGACGACGTGCCGCTCGGCCGGCTGCAGGTCGTTGGTGGGATCCCAATCCTGCCAGCCGGCGCCCGGCAGGTACACCTGCACCCAGGCATGCGAGGCGTCGGCGCCGGTGAGCTTGGGCTGACCAGGCGGCGGCAGGGTTTCGAGGTAGCCGCTCACGTAACGCGCCGCGAGCCCCAGGCTGCGCAGGCAGCCGATGGCCAGGTGCGCGAAGTCCTGGCACACGCCGCGGCGCTTGCGCAGTACCTCCAGCGGCGGCGTGCTGACATCGGTGGCGGCCGGGTCGTAGACGAACTCGCGGTGGATGCGCGCCATCAGCTCAGCGGCCGCCTGCGCCAGCGGCCGGCCGGGCGCGAAGCTCGGCCGAGCGTAGTCGGCCAGCTCGACCGCCGCCTGCACCAGCGGCGAGTCCAGGCAGAACTGCAGCGCGTCGAGCGTGTCCGGGTCGTCCGGCTGGGTCAGGCGGGTGGCCGCCTGCTGCCAGTCGAGACCATCACCAAAGCTCAGCTGGCGGCGCGCCGGCTGGCGCTGCACCTCGCTCACGGCGGTGATGGTGACCTCCTGGTGCGCCTCGAGCAGCGCGAAGTAGCTCGCCGTGTTGCCGAAAAAATCCTGCCGGTCGCGGTAGTCCTGGCACGGCGGGTCGATGACGAGACTCGCCGCGCGCACGCTCTGGCCGGCGAAGCTGCGCGGCAGCAGGTGCGCCTCGTTGTAGCTGGCGAGCACCGGCTGCGCGTAGCGGTAGCGGGTGGTGTGCACGATGCGGTAGTTCATGCAGGCTCGGGCGGCATCGCCAGCAGCGCGTGCGGCGCGGCGGGTGGCTGGAAGTACGCGGCGGTCAGCACGTCGGACAACGCGCGCAGCAGATGATCGCCGCGCGTGAGGAACTGATCGAGCGCCACCCGGTCGAGTTCGCCCGCCGTCAGCAGGCTGTCCGGATCGAGCAGGCGCAGGCGGGTGAGCGCCTCCAGCGCCAGCCGTTCGGCGCGGCCGGGGCGCCGACCGCCGGGTTTCGGCAGCGCCGACAGGTGCCGCTCGACGCCCTGCAACTGCCACAGCAGGCCGCGCGGCTGGCGCGCGTCCAGCAGCAACCGTTCGAGCAGCGGCAGCGGCGCTGCCGGCGCGGCGTGCGGCGGCGCACCGGTGGCGAACTCGAACGCCGCTGCCGCGGCCGGCTCGTGCGCGCCGCACAACAGGCCGCGCAGCACGCCGCACAGGTTCTGGCCGCGCTCGATGCAGGCGCCGAGGGCCAGAAAATGCCAACCGTCGCTGCGCTCCATGCCCATGCCGAGCGCGCCGCGCAGCGCCAGCAGCGGCATCAGCACGGCCTGCACGGCGCCGCGCAGCTCGTCCGCCGTGGCATCGGCCGTCACACCGGCCAGCGGCGCGCCCACATCGGCCAGCAGCCGCGCCGCCTCGGCCGGCAACTGCTCGCGCACCGCCTCGGCGGCTTGCGCGAGCGCCTGCAGGTCGACAGCGACGCTGCCGGGGCGCGCGGCGTCGCACAGCTGCGCGTGCAGACGCGGCAGCGCCGACACGCCGGCCTCGTCGACCGGCTGCAGCAGCTGGCCGGTGAGCCGGGCGAGCGCCTGCGCCAGCGCCGGCGGCGCACCGACGCCATCGCCGAGCCGCTCCAGCAGCAGGCGCAGCAGGCCAAGACCCGCCAGGGCGCGCTCCAGATAGCGGCCAAGCCAGAACAGGTTTTCGGCGGCGCGCCGCGGCAGGCCGCCGGGCTCGGCCGGCGGCATCGGCGCCAAAGCGACGGCATCGGCCTCGGGTTCGCTGGCCAGCACCCACACGTCCTTGCCCATGGCGCCGGCCTGGTTACTGATCAGAAGCGTGTCGGCGCGCGGCGCCACGCGCGCAAAACCGCCCGGCAGCACGCGGTAGCCGTCGTTGCCGGCGGTCAGGAAGGCACGCAGCAGCAGCGGCCGGCGCGCCAGCGCCCGGCCGGTGAAGGACGGCACCGGCAGCGGTGCGATCATGGCCTGCGCGGCGAACTCGGCCGGCCGTGCGCGGATGCGGGCCCGCCAGGTGTCGATCTGCGCCTGATCGAGGTCCGCGCCGAACACCGCGCGCTCGCCGGCGCGCCGCTGCAGGCGCTTGATCACCAGCCGCGGCAGGTGTTCGAGCACGTGCGACAGGTGCTTGGGATCGCCGCACCAGAAGCTCTCCACGCCCGGCAGGCGCAGCTCCTCACCCAGAAAATGCCGCGCCAGCGCCGGCAGATACGCACCGAGCGCGGGGTTTTCCAGCACGCCGCTGCCGAGCGGGTTGATGACGCTCACCTGGCGGCGGCGCGCGGCTTCCACCAGCCCCGGCACGCCCAGCACCGAGTCCGGGCGCAGTTCGAGCGGATCGCACCAGGCGTCGTCCACGCGCCGCCACAGCACGTCGACCGGGCGCAGCCCCTGCAGCGCGCGCAGCTGCAGCCGCCCGCCGCGCATCACCAGGTCCGCCCCCTCCACCAGCTGCAGACCGAGCCGGGCCGCCAACAGCGCGTGCTCGAAGTAGGTTTCGTTGCGTGCGCCTGGCGTCAGCAGCGCCAGCGCCGGATCGTGCCGCGCGGCAGCCGGCGCGGCGGCGGCGAGATTGGCGCGCAGCGCGCGCAGGAACGGCTCGTGGCGGTGCACCTGCGCCTGCCGGTACAGGCTCGGCAGCACACGCGCGGTGACGCGGCGGTTCTCGAGCGCGTAGCCGAGACCCGACGGCGCCTGCGTGCGGTCGGCCAGCACCCACACCCGCCCGTCGCGGTCGCGCGCCAGATCGGCCGCATACAGCGGCAGCTGGTGCGCGTACGGCAGGCGGATGTCCTGGCAGGCGCGCAGAAAGCCGCCGTGTCCGAACACCAGCGCCGGCGGCAACAGGCCGCGGCGCAGCGTCTCGCGCGGGCCGTACAGGTCACTCAGCAGCAGGTTCAGCAGCTCCGCGCGCTGCGCCAGACCGGCTTCGATGGCGGCCCACTGGTCGCTCGCGATCAGCAGCGGCGCCACGTCGAGCGGCCACGGCTGGCGCTCGACGCCGGCCCGGTAGACGTTGTAGCTGGCGCCGGATTCGTGCAGCAGGCGCCTGGCCAGGGCCGCGCGCTGCGCCAAGCCGCTCGCACCGAGCGCCCGCAGCGCCTCGGTCAGCGCTTCGGGCACACGCTGCCCGTGCGGCGGCGCGTCGGGACTGTCGGATACCGGCGGCGGGCGATCGCTCGCCGGCATCGGGTCGTGTTGGCCGTGCATGGCACGAATTGTCGCCGTCAGGCCGGTCGCCAGCGCAAGTCGAGCGTGTGCGGGTAGTCGGTGTTCACCGCCTCGGCGGGCGGCGCGAGCGGCGGCGGCAGGCTGCCGTGCGGCAAAAAGCGGCCGAGCGCGGACACCGGCGGCGGCGGCGTGATGACGCCCGGCGTGTGGCCGTAATTCCAGAACCGCATGATGCGCCGGCCCTCGGCCTCGTAGGCGTTGACCGGGAACGTCGTGTAGTTGCGCCCGCCGGGATGCGCCACGTGGTACGTGCAGCCGCCGATGGCCCGCCCGTTCCAGGTGTCGATGAGGTCGAACACCAGCGGCGAGTGCGGCGCGATGGTCGGGTGCAGCGCCGACGGCGGGTTCCAGGCCCGGTAGCGCACGCCGGCCACGAACTCGCCGCGCGTGCCGGTGGCCGTGAGCGGCACCTGGCGGCCGTTGCAGGCGACCACGTAGCGGCCGTCGGCGGCGCCCGTGAGGCGCACCTGCAGGCGCTCGACCGACGAGTCGACGAAGCGCGCCGTGCCGCCGGAGGTCGCCTCCTCGCCCAGCACGTGCCAGGGTTCGAGCGCCGTGCGCAGTTCGAGCGTCAGATCATCCACCTGCACGCTGCCCAGATGCGGGAAGCGGAACTCGAGAAACGGCGCCAGCCAGTCGTCCTGGAACGGATAGCCCGCCTGCCGCAGCTCGGCCAGCACTTCGCGCACATCGGCCGCCACGTAGTGCGGCAGCATGAAGCGGTCGTGCAGCGCCGTGCCCCAACGCGTCAGCGGCTGGCGGTACGGCGTCTTCCAGAAACGCGCCACCAGCGCCCGCAGCAGCAGCGACTGGAACAGCGCCATCTGCGCATGCGGCGGCATCTCGAAGGCGCGCAGTTCGAGCAGGCCCAGCCGCCCGCTGGCGCTGCCGGGCGCGTACAGCTTGTCGATGCAGAACTCGGCCCGGTGCGTGTTGCCGGTGATGTCGACCAGCAGGTTGCGCAGCAGGCGGTCCACCAGCCACGGCGCCGGCACTTCCCCTTGGGGCATCTGCTGAAAGGCGATGTCGAGCTCGTACAGGCTCTCGTGGCGCGCCTCGTCGACGCGCGGCGCCTGGCTGGTAGGGCCGATGAACAGGCCCGAGAACAGGTAAGACAAGCCCGGATGATGCTGCCAGTAGGTCAGCAGGCTGCGCAGCAGGTCCGGCCGGCGCAGCAGCGGGCTGTCGGCCGGCGTGGGGCCACCGAGTGTGATGTGGTTGCCGCCACCGGTGCCGGTATGGCGGCCATCCAGCATGAATTTCTCGGTGCCGAGCCGCGCCTGCCGGGCGAGTTCGTACAGCGTGGTGGTGGTCTCGACCAGCTCGTCCCAACTGCCCTGCGGGTGGATGTTGACCTCGATCACGCCCGGGTCCGGCGTCACCAGCAGCCGTTCGAGGCGCAGATCCCGCGGCGGCTCGTAGCCTTCCAGCACCACCGGTAGTTTGCAGGCCGCGGCGCTCGCCTCGATGGCGGCCAGCAGCTCGGCGTAGTGTTCGAGCTCGCCCAGCGGCGGCAGGAACACGTGCAGCCGGCCCTGGCGCGGCTCGATGCACAGCGCGGTGTGGATGACCGCCTCGTCGCCGTGGTCGTCGCCGAGGTAGTCGGGCCCAGTCGGGTGCGGCACAAACGCGCTGTAGCGGCGCGCCACCTCGCCGTAGGGATCGCCGAGCGGCGGGCGCGGCTCGAACAGCTGCGGCGGCTGCGGCAGCTCGCGCCGCGCCTGCGCCGGCAGGCTGTCGAGCGGCAGACGAAGGCCGAGCGGCGAGTCGCCCGGCAGCAGATACAAATGATCCCGCCGCAGCGGCCAGGGGCCGGAGCGCCAGCCGCCGCGCGACCAGTCCCAGTGCAGCGGCAGCACCAGCCCGGACGGCGTGCCAAGGCCGCGCCCGAGCAGTTGCGCCAGGCGCCGACGCTCGGCCGGGGAGTCGAGATCGGCCTTCAGTGGATCGACGTCGACCGGCAGCTGGCCTTCCTGCCACAGGTAATGAAACGCGTCCTCGAAGGCCGGCATCCAGTACCGCGCCGGCACGCCAAGATGCCCGGCGAGCGCGTCGGCGAGGCGCTGCGCGGCCGGCAGATCGTGCCCGTAGTCGCGGTCGAAGTCGGCCAGCAGCGCGGGCTCGCGCCACAGCGGCACGCCGTCCTTGCGCCAGAAGCAGCCGAGCGCCCAGCGCGGCAGCACCTCGCCCGGGTACCACTTGCCCTGCCCGAAGTGCAGCACGCCGCCCGGCGCGTAGCGCTGCCACAGCCGGCGCATCAGGTCGCGCGCGCGCTCGCGCTTGTGCGGGCCGTCGGCGGCCACCGTCCACTCGGCGCCGTCCATGTCGTCCACCGACACGAAGGTCGGCTCGCCGCCCTGCGTCAGGCGCACATCACCGGCGACGAGGTCCGCATCCACCTGCCGACCGAGCGCCAGCATGGCCGCCCACTGGTGCTCGCTGTAGGGCTTGGTGACGCGCGGGTCCTCGTGGATGCGCGTCACCGTGTTGTAGAAATCGAACTCGACTTCGCACGGGTCGGTCGCGCCTTCCACCGGCGCGGCGCTGGCCGGCTCGGCCGTGCAAGCGAGCGGGATGTGGCCCTCGCCGGCGAACAGGCCGGAGGTCGGGTCGAGCCCCAGCCAGCCGGCGCCCGGCACGTACACCTCGGCCCAGGCATGCAGGTCCGTGAAATCCTGCTCGGGACCGGACGGCCCGTCGAGCGATTTCTGGTCCGGCGCGAGCTGCACCAGATAGCCCGACACGAAGCGCGCGGCCAGTCCCAGATGACGCAGGATCTGCACCAGCAGCCAGCCACTGTCGCGGCACGAGCCCACGCGCCGGGCGAGCGTCTGCTCGCAGCTCTGCACGCCGGGCTCCAGGCGCACGCTGTAGGCGATGTCGCGTTGCAGGCGCTGGTTCAGCGCCACCAGAAAACCCACGATCGGCTGCGAGCGCCGGCCCACGCCGGCCAGCCAGGCGTCGAGCAACGGGCCGTGTTCGGCGCAGCGCAGGTACGGGGCGAGATCCGCCGCCAGCGCCGGCGGGTAGGCGAACGGGTAGTTCTCGGCGTACTCCTCGACGAAAAAGTCGAACGGGTTGATGGTGGCGAGCTCGGCGATCACCTCCACCGTGATGGCGAGCCGCCGCGCCGGCTTCGGGAACACCAGCCGCGCCAGGTAATTGCCGAACGCGTCCTGCTGCCAGTTGATGAAGTGCCCGGCCGGCTCCACGCGCAGGCTGTAGGCGCTGATCGGCGTGCGGCTGTGCGGCGCCGGGCGCAGGCGCAGCACGTGCGGGTGGATGGTGACCGGCCGGTCGAAGCGGTACTCGGTGTAGTGCTCGATGGCGACGCGGATGGCCATGACAGTTACTCCGCCGGCACTGGGGCCGGGAACCAGGTGGCGGCGATGGCGTCGTGCAGGTGGCCGAGTTCGAGCTGCAGCTCGTCGATGAAGCGGTGCAGCTCGGCGCGGTCGATGAGCCTGGGATCGGTCTCGGTCAGCATGCGGCCGATGCGCGCCGCCGCCGCCAGCGGCGCCTCGCCGCGCGGCAGCCGGCCGAGCGCGGCGGTGAGCTCGTCCACGCAGTAGCGCACGGCGCGCGGAAACTGCGCATCGCGCAGCAGGAAGGCCGCCACGTCGCGGCCGTTCACCGGCGCGCGCACGTGGCGGCGATACATCTGGTACGCCGACAGCGAGCGCAGCACGTTGACCCACAGCGTGGACAGCAGCGCGCTGTCGGCGCCGTCCTGCTCCTGCAGCGTGGCGACGCCCACGTCCAGGATGCGCGTGGTCATGTCGGCGCGCTCGAGGTCGCGCCCCAGGCGCAGAAAGTCGTAGGCCGCATCGTGACTCATGGTGCCGGCGAACAGGCCCGCCAGGCGCTGGCAGCCGACCGTGATCTGCGCGAGGTAATCGTGCCGCTGGCTGCGGTTGACGCCGTCAGTGGCGTGCTCGCGGGCGTACAGGTGCAGCTCGTTGACCGCCTCCCAGGCCTCGGCCGGGAACAGGTCGCGGGTGGTGCGGGCGTTTTCGCGCGCGCCGGCCAGCGCCGACAGCACCGACGAGGGATTGGCCGTGTCGGTCAGCAGAAAACGCACCACGCTGCGCTCGTCGGCCTGCGCGTAGCTGTGCCGGAACGGCTCCTCGGCGCCGGCGATGCCGATCAGCGTGTGCCAGCCGACCGTGTAGCCCCGGGGCAGGTCCAGCAGCAGGTTGGTGTACACGCCGACCAGGCGCGCGGTGTTCTCGGCCCGTTCCAGATAACGCGCGGTCCAGTACACGCGCTCGGCGACGCGCGACAGCATCAGTCGGCCGCCGGGTCGACCGTGTCGGCGCTGCCGTCGACGACCCAGGTGTCCTTGCTGCCGCCGCCCTGGGACGAGTTGACCACCAGCGAGCCGCGGCGCAGCGCCACGCGCGTGAGGCCGCCGGCGGTCACGTGCGTGCGGTCGGCCTGCAGGATGAACGGCCGCAGGTCCACGTGCCGCGGCTCCAGGCGCCCGTCGCACAGCGTCGGCACGGTCGAAAGATCCAGCGTCGGCTGGGCGATGTAATTGCGCGGGTCGGCCTTGAGTCTCGCCGCGAACTCGGCGCGCTGGCGGCGGCTCGCCTGCGGGCCGATCAAAAGCCCGTAGCCGCCGGACTCGTTGGCCGGCTTGACCACCAGTTCGTGCAGGTGCGAGAGCACGTAGTCCAGCGACTTCGGCTCGTGGCACAGGTAGGTCGGCACGTTCGGGATGATCGGCTCCTCGCCGAGGTAGTAGCGGATCATGTCCGGCACGTAGGCGTACACCACCTTGTCGTCCGCCACGCCGGCGCCGGGCGCGTTGGCGAGTGCCACCTTGCCGCGCGTCCAGGCGCGCATCAGGCCCGGCACGCCGAGCTGCGAGTCGGCGCGGAACACCTCGGGGTCCAGGAACAGATCGTCCACGCGGCGGTAGATCACGTCCACCCGCGCCAGGCCCTCGATGGTGCGCATGTACACGCAGTCGTCGTCGCCGACCACAAGATCACTGCCCTCCACCAGCTCGGCGCCCATGCGCTGGGCCAGGAACGCGTGCTCGAAATAGGCCGAGTTGTAGATGCCCGGCGTCAGCACCGCCACCTGCGGGTAGTCGAGCGGGCGCGGCGAGATGGCGGCCAGCGTGTCGAACAACTGCGTCGGGTAGGCGTCCACCGGCGCGATGGCCTGGTTCTCGAACAGCTCCGGGAACACGCGCTTCATCACCACGCGGTTCTCGAGCATGTACGACACGCCGGACGGCACGCGCAGGTTGTCCTCCAGCACGTACACGGAGCCGTCGGCGTCGCGCACCAGATCGCTGCCGCAGACGTGCGCCCACACCCCATACGCCGGGCGCACGCCCACGCACTGCGGGCGAAAGTTGGCCGACTTGGCCAGCAGCTCGGCCGGGAACACCCTGTCCTTGATGATCTTCTGGTCGCCGTAGACGTCGTCGATGAAGTGGTTCAGCGCCGTCAGGCGCTGCGCGAGGCCGCGCTCGATGCGCGCCCACTCGGCGGCGGCGATCACGCGCGGGATGATGTCGAACGGCCAGGCGCGGTCGATGTTCTGGCCTTCCGAGTAGACGGTGAAGGTGATGCCCATCTCCACGATGGCGAGCTCCGCCGCTGCCTTGCGCGCCGCCAGCTCCTGGTCCGACAGCGCCCGCAGGTACTGCGCCAGCGCGCGCGCCGCGGGGCGTGGCTGACCTGCGGCGGCGATCAGCTCGTCGAAGTGCTGGCCGGGGTCGTAGTGGTTCCAGTCGATCCGCATGGGCTTACGTCCGATCGGGGTGACGTTCGGGGGCGCCGGCGGGCGCCCCGGTCGACGAAACAGCGGCTCGGCGTTGGCCATGTCCTGAGGCTCCGGTGCTGACGTGGGCACCGGATGGAAAGGCACGCATCGTGCCAAGGGCAAGCGGCGGCACCGGCGCGCCCTGTAGCGGCCTTAGGCAACGCCCTGCCGCACCCTGTCCCGGCCTCGCGGCCACCCTCTCCCGCACGCGGGAGAGGGGCAGGGCTGAGGGTCCAGCCGCTTGGGGACAGGGACGGGTTCACGCTTCCCTATCGCCCCCGGTTGACCAGATACACCCCGCCGATCACCGCCGCGCCGCCGAGGGCCAGCGTAACCGTCAGCGGCTCGCCCAAAACCAGCGTGCCGGTCAGCACCGACACCAGCGGCACCAGAAACGTGTTGCCGGCCATGCGCGAGGCCTCGCCGGCCGCCACCAGCGCCAGCCACAGCGTCCACGACAGCGCCAATCCCACCGCCGCGCCATACGCCAGCACCAGCACGAACACCGGATTCCAGGCGATGTCCGCCCAGCGCTCGCCAAGCGCCAGCCCGCCGACCACGATGCACAGCCCGCCCAGCAGAAACGGCAGCGCGATGAACCACAGAATCGACCGCGGCGCGGCGCGCTTGAACGCCACCGTGCCGACCGCCCAGGCGGCGGCGGACCCCACGCCATAGGCCAGCCCGGCCGGCGACAGGCTGCCGCCCGCGCCGTGCACCATGATGGCCGCCACCCCACCGAAACCGAGCAGCAGACCGGCCATTCTGGTGCGCGTCAGACGCTCGCCCAGCCACAGGTGCGCCAGCCCGGCGATGAAGATCGGCTGCAGATACAGCACCACCGAGGCGATGCCGGCCGGCAGCAACTGCACCGACAGCGTCGACAGGCCAAAAAACAACACCACGTTGCACAGCGCGCTCACCAGCAGCGCCGACCAGGTGCCGGCCAGGTCCGGCGACTCGCCGGCACGCAGCGCCGCCGCCGCCAGCAGCAGCCCGCCGCCGACCGCGCGCAGCCCGGCGAACAGCAACGGCGGGCAGTAGGCGAGGCCCACCTTCATGATCGGATAGCCGACGCCCCAGACCAGGATCAGCGCGACCAGCGCCAGGTGCGGATGACGGGCGATGAGAGAACGCGACACGCGGTTTGTCTCCTCAAAAAAGCGTTTTCCCCGCCACAGGAGCGGCTTCAGGCGCGGATGGTGCACGGCTCGGCGCATCCAATCGACGGCGAGATCAAAAAAAATTCCCGCCCCGGCCCGCCAGTGTCTCAGGATTCAAGACACCGCCCGCCTACCATGCCTGGCAGCCCGTCACCCCAGGAGACTCGCCATGGCACTGTCGCTGCACCCCGCGCGCCTGTTGGCCCGCCTGCTCGCCGGCGAGCCGCCGCTGCCGCCGTTCGAGCTGCCGCTGGCCGGCTTTCGCCACCACCGCGCCGGCGGCATCTGGCCGTTTCTCAAACCCGGCCTCGAGCTGCGCCTGCGCCGCGAACCGTGGAACCGCCACGACCCGCAGGCCGTGGCCGTCTACTACCGGCAGGAAAAACTCGGCTACCTGCCGCGCACCGACAACGCCGCCGTGGCCCGCTGGCTGGACCAGGGCCGCGCGCTGCGCGCGAGCATCGCCGCGCTGGGCGCCGACGCCCAGCGCGGCGGCCGGCTGCTGCTGCGCCTGCAACTGCTGCCGGCCGGCAAAAGCCGCCCGGCAAGACGCTGAATCGGGCAGGGCTTTCGTATCATCGGCGCCCCGCCCATCCAACAGGAATCGCCCATGCGTGTGCTCGTCACCGGCGGCGCCGGCTACATCGGCAGCCACGTCACCCGCCAGCTGGTTGAGGCCGGCCACGACGTGACCGTCTACGACAACCTCGGCACCGGCTTTCGCTGGGCCACGCTGGGCGCGCCGCTCATCGAGGCCGACCTGGCCGACACCGCGCGCCTCGATGCCACGCTCGAGGCCGGGCGGTTCGACGCCGTGCTGCACTTCGCCGCCCACATCGTGGTGCCCGAATCGGTGGCCGACCCGCTCAAGTACTACGCCAACAACACGCGCAACACGCTCGGCCTGCTGCAGGCGATGGCGCGCCACGGCGTGCGCCGGCTGGTGTTCTCCTCCACCGCCGCCGTGTACGGCAACCCCGAGCACATTCCGGTGGCCGAAACCGCGCCGCTGCTGCCCATCAACCCCTACGGCAGCTCCAAGCTGATGAGCGAATGGATGATCCGCGACCTGGCCGCCACCGGCGCGCTGGGCCACGTCACGCTGCGCTATTTCAACGTGGCCGGCGCCGACCCGGGCGGGCGTCTGGGCCAGGCCACGCCGGCCGCCACGCACCTGATCAAGGTGGCCTGCGAGCTGGCCTGCGGCAAGCGCGAGC